>NZ_ASZW01000230.1:0-26510 GCF_000468215.1 Arthrobacter sp. CAL618
CTGTTGTTTGAGAACTCAATAGTGTGCCATGTTTGTTGATACCGATTGTTTTATTGATTGGTTGAATTTGGCTGCATGATGCCACCCCGTGGTGTTGTGTGGTTGTTTTTGGCTGGTTTCGAATTTTGCGCGTGCCTGTTTACTGGTTTTTCCTGGTGGTGGGTGCGTGTCTGTAATGCATTTACGGAGAGTTTGATCCTGGCTCAGGATGAACGCTGGCGGCGTGCTTAACACATGCAAGTCGAACGATGATCCCAGCTTGCTGGGGGATTAGTGGCGAACGGGTGAGTAACACGTGAGTAACCTGCCCTTGACTCTGGGATAAGCCTGGGAAACCGGGTCTAATACTGGATATGACCTTCTGGCGCATGCCATGTTGGTGGAAAGCTTTATTGCGGTTTTGGATGGACTCGCGGCCTATCAGCTTGTTGGTGGGGTAATGGCCTACCAAGGCGACGACGGGTAGCCGGCCTGAGAGGGTGGACGGCCACACTGGGACTGAGACACGGCCCAGACTCCTACGGGAGGCAGCAGTGGGGAATATTGCACAATGGGCGCAAGCCTGATGCAGCGACGCCGCGTGGGGGATGAAGGCCTTCGGGTTGTAAACCTCTTTCAGTAGGGAAGAAGCGAAAGTGACGGTACCTGCAGAAGAAGCGCCGGCTAACTACGTGCCAGCAGCCGCGGTAATACGTAGGGCGCAAGCGTTATCCGGAATTATTGGGCGTAAAGAGCTCGTAGGCGGTTTGTCGCGTCTGCCGTGAAAGTCCGGGGCTTAACTCCGGATCTGCGGTGGGTACGGGCAGACTAGAGTGATGTAGGGGAGACTGGAATTCCTGGTGTAGCGGTGAAATGCGCAGATATCAGGAGGAACACCGATGGCGAAGGCAGGTCTCTGGGCATTAACTGACGCTGAGGAGCGAAAGCATGGGGAGCGAACAGGATTAGATACCCTGGTAGTCCATGCCGTAAACGTTGGGCACTAGGTGTGGGGGACATTCCACGTTTTCCGCGCCGTAGCTAACGCATTAAGTGCCCCGCCTGGGGAGTACGGCCGCAAGGCTAAAACTCAAAGGAATTGACGGGGGCCCGCACAAGCGGCGGAGCATGCGGATTAATTCGATGCAACGCGAAGAACCTTACCAAGGCTTGACATGAACTGGAACAGCGCAGAGATGTGTTGGCCGCTTGCGGCCGGTTTACAGGTGGTGCATGGTTGTCGTCAGCTCGTGTCGTGAGATGTTGGGTTAAGTCCCGCAACGAGCGCAACCCTCGTTCTATGTTGCCAGCGCGTTATGGCGGGGACTCATAGGAGACTGCCGGGGTCAACTCGGAGGAAGGTGGGGACGACGTCAAATCATCATGCCCCTTATGTCTTGGGCTTCACGCATGCTACAATGGCCGGTACAAAGGGTTGCGATACTGTGAGGTGGAGCTAATCCCAAAAAGCCGGTCTCAGTTCGGATTGAGGTCTGCAACTCGACCTCATGAAGTCGGAGTCGCTAGTAATCGCAGATCAGCAACGCTGCGGTGAATACGTTCCCGGGCCTTGTACACACCGCCCGTCAAGTCACGAAAGTTGGTAACACCCGAAGCCGGTGGCCTAACCCCCTTGTGGGGAGGGAGCTGTCGAAGGTGGGACCGGCGATTGGGACTAAGTCGTAACAAGGTAGCCGTACCGGAAGGTGCGGCTGGATCACCTCCTTTCTAAGGAGCACCTCGAATGACGCGCCGATCCTGTGTGGTTGGTGTGGGGTTCGTAGGAGTATGGCCTATTGCGCGGGCGTTTGTTCCGCGGTGGGCTGCTCAAGGGTGGAATATCAATGGATAGGTGCCTGGTGGCGCTGGCTGGTTGCAGAGTACGATCGCCTTTTGGTGGTGTGGAAATGGTTCTGGTTGGTGGTGATTGGGTTATCGTATGGCACACTGTTGGGTCCTGAAATAACAGGGCTCTGATTGTCGTGGACAAGTGTTCTGCTGGTTTGGTGCGTCGTTGTGGCGTGTCGGGTTGGTGGGGTGTTGTTTGTGGGGGTTGGGGTGCTGGGGTTTCTGGTTTTTCCCTGCCATGGCAGCGGGATCCTCGTGTTTGGGGGTTTTGGTTGGTGGTGTGGGGTTGTTGGTTGAGAACTGCATAGTGGACGAGAGCATCTTAAAAATAAGAAGCAATTTCAAAAAATCTTGGTTTCAGACTTTTAGTTTGATGCCATGGTTTTCTCGATATGTTTTTTGATCTTTTGTGGTCAAGTTTTTAAGGGCACACGGTGGATGCCTTGGCATCAAGAGCCGAAGAAGGACGTGGGAATCTGCGATAAGCCTGGGGGAGTCGATAACCGGACTGTGAGCCCAGGATTTCCGAATGGGGAAACCCCGCCTGGCCAGCGATGGACCGGGTGACCCGCATCTGAACACATAGGGTGCGTGGAGGGAACGTGGGGAAGTGAAACATCTCAGTACCCACAGGAAGAGAAAACAATAGTGATTCCGTTAGTAGTGGCGAGCGAACGCGGATGAGGCTAAACCAGTGGTGTGTGATAGCCGGCGGGCGTTGCATCACTGGGGTTGCGGGACTTTCCGTTCTGATTCTGCCGGATCAGTGAAATGAGTGCAGGCGTATAGGTGAACGGTCTTGAAAGGCCGGCCGGAGAGGGTGTAAGTCCCGTAACCGTAATGCGTGCTGCCGTTTGGAGAGTATCCCAAGTAGTACGGGGCCCGAGAAATCCCGTGCGAATCTGCCAGGACCACCTGGTAAGCCTAAATACTCCTTGATGACCGATAGCGGACAAGTACCGTGAGGGAAAGGTGAAAAGTACCCCGGGAGGGGAGTGAAACAGTACCTGAAACCGTGTGCCTACAATCCGTCAGAGCGTTGCCATCCTTTCGGGGGTGGTGGTGTGATGGCGTGCCTTTTGAAGAATGAGCCTGCGAGTTAGTGTTACGTCGCGAGGTTAACCCGTGTGGGGAAGCCGTAGCGAAAGCGAGTCTGAATAGGGCGAGTGAGTGGCGTGATCTAGACCCGAAGCGAAGTGATCTACCCATGGCCAGGTTGAAGCGACGGTAAGACGTCGTGGAGGACCGAACCCACTTCAGTTGAAAATGGAGGGGATGAGCTGTGGGTAGGGGTGAAAGGCCAATCAAACTTCGTGATAGCTGGTTCTCCCCGAAATGCATTTAGGTGCAGCGTTGCGTGTTTCTTACCGGAGGTAGAGCTACTGGATGGCTAATGGGCCCTACAAGGTTACTGACGTCAGCCAAACTCCGAATGCCGGTAAGTGAGAGCGCAGCAGTGAGACTGTGGGGGATAAGCTTCATAGTCGAGAGGGAAACAGCCCAGACCACCAACTAAGGCCCCTAAGCGTGTGCTAAGTGGGAAAGGATGTGGAGTTGCGAAGACAACCAGGAGGTTGGCTTAGAAGCAGCCATCCTTGAAAGAGTGCGTAATAGCTCACTGGTCAAGTGATTCCGCGCCGACAATGTAGCGGGGCTCAAGTACACCGCCGAAGTTGTGGATTTCAGATATTAGCTAAGCCGGAGACTTGTTCTCCTGAGTTCAGGCGTCTGGAGTGGTAGGGGAGCGTCGTGTGGGCGGTGAAGTCGCGGTGTAAACCAGCGGTGGAGCCTACACGAGTGAGAATGCAGGCATGAGTAGCGAAAGACGGGTGAGAAACCCGTCCGCCGAATGATCAAGGGTTCCAGGGTCAAGCTAATCTGCCCTGGGTAAGTCGGGACCTAAGGCGAGGCCGACAGGCGTAGTCGATGGACAACGGGTTGATATTCCCGTACCGGCGAAAAACCGCCCATACTGAGCAGGGGATACTAACCGCCCAATACCTGACCGCCCACCCTTCGGGGTGACGTGGTTTTTGGTGGAGCGCGGGACCTGATCCTGGGAGGTAAGCGTATTAACAGGTGTGACGCAGGAAGGTAGCCGGGCCGGGCGATGGTTGCCCCGGTCTAAGGATGTAGGAGGGACCATAGGCAAATCCGTGGTCCTGGTTTTGATACCGTCTCTGAGACCCGATGGGCCCCGTTATGCGGGGATCCGGTGATCCTATGCTGCCTAGAAAAGCATCGGCGCGAGGTTTTAGCCGCCCGTACCCCAAACCGACACAGGTGATCAGGTAGAGAATACTAAGGCGATCGAGAGAATTATGGTTAAGGAACTCGGCAAAATGCCCCCGTAACTTCGGGAGAAGGGGGGCCTCACCCGTGACCAACACTTGCTGTTGTGAGCGTTGTGGGGCCGCAGAGACCAGGGGGAAGCGACTGTTTACTAAAAACACAGGTCCGTGCGAAGTCGCAAGACGATGTATACGGACTGACTCCTGCCCGGTGCTGGAAGGTTAAGAGGACCGGTTAGTGCCCTTCGGGGTGCGAAGCTGGGAATTTAAGCCCCAGTAAACGGCGGTGGTAACTATAACCATCCTAAGGTAGCGAAATTCCTTGTCGGGTAAGTTCCGACCTGCACGAATGGAGTAACGACTTCCCCGCTGTCTCAACCATAAGCTCGGCGAAATTGCACTACGAGTAAAGATGCTCGTTACGCGCAGCAGGACGGAAAGACCCCGAGACCTTCACTATAGTTTGGTATTGGTGTTCGGTGTGGCTTGTGTAGGATAGGTGGGAGACTGTGAACCCTGGACGCTAGTTCAGGGGGAGTCATCGTTGAAATACCACTCTGGTCATACTGGATATCTAACTTCGGCCCGTAATCCGGGTCAGGGACAGTGCCTGATGGGTAGTTTAACTGGGGCGGTTGCCTCCTAAAAAGTAACGGAGGCGCCCAAAGGTTCCCTCAGCCTGGTTGGCAATCAGGTGTCGAGTGTAAGTGCACAAGGGAGCTTGACTGTGAGAGAGACATCTCAAGCAGGGACGAAAGTCGGGACTAGTGATCCGGCGGTACATTGTGGAATGGCCGTCGCTCAACGGATAAAAGGTACCTCGGGGATAACAGGCTGATCTTGCCCAAGAGTCCATATCGACGGCATGGTTTGGCACCTCGATGTCGGCTCGTCGCATCCTGGGGCTGGAGTAGGTCCCAAGGGTTGGGCTGTTCGCCCATTAAAGCGGTACGCGAGCTGGGTTTAGAACGTCGTGAGACAGTTCGGTCCCTATCCGCTGCGCGCGCAGGAAATTTGAGAAGGGCTGTCCTTAGTACGAGAGGACCGGGACGGACGAACCTCTGGTGTGTCAGTTGTACTGCCAAGTGCACCGCTGATTAGCTACGTTCGGATGGGATAACCGCTGAAAGCATCTAAGCGGGAAGCCTGCTTCGAGATGAGATTTCCATACACATTTGTGTGAGAGGCCCCCAGCCAGACCACTGGGTTGATAGGCCGGACGTGGAAGCAAGGACTAACGACTTGTGAAGCTGACCGGTACTAATAAGCCGATAACTTACACCACACACACCACCCGTGAACGGCATCAAAAGACGTTCACACCAAGGATGGTGTAAAGATATGCTGCTTTCGTCCACTATGCGGTTCCCAACCAACAACAGGAACCAAAAAACACAACACAATACAGGTATATACTGTTCAAGTTGTAACCAAAAAAACTTCCCACCCCACACGGCTCACACAGCCAGTGCAGGGGAACGGGTAAAAGGGTTACGGCGGTCACAGCGTGGGGGAAACGCCCGGTCCCATTCCGAACCCGGAAGCTAAGACCCACAGCGCCGATGGTACTGCACCCGAGAGAGTGTGGGAGAGTAGGACACCGCCGGACAACCATTAGACGAAAGGCCCCACCACCGGTGGGGCCTTTCGCACTTAACCCACCACACCCCAAACACACACCACACGAAACACCCCAGCCGGCGGGGCTGCCCACAGCCGGTACAGTCGCTGGTATGAGTGATCTATTTTCCGATGCTAGCCCCCCGCCGCCGACGCCGGAGCGGATCTCACCGATCGAGTTTGAGGTCACGGTGCCGGTACCGCCGGAACATGCTGCCGCGGGGTTCGCGGAGCACATCCACCTGTGGTGGCCGGTAGAAGACCTGAGTGTCTGGGGCGCCGGTAGTTTCTTCGACCTTGAAGACAATGCACTGGTGGAAACCTCGGTGGACGAAGTTGAAGCAGTGTGGGCTGAGGTTAGCCGAACCGAGCAGAGCACGCGCTTGGAGATGGTGTGGCGGCACCACCCCGACGGTGGGACCCCCACAGACCTGACGATTGAGTTTTTGCGCGGTCCTGGCGACGGGACCACGCTCCGCCTGGTACATGACGGCTGGAACACCGAGGCCAGGTCCAAGAGCGAGCGGGAGCTCTACCAAAACTTCTGGCCCCTAGCCCTCACAAAGTTTCAGCGCTTCATGGGAGGCACCCCATGACCCGCGCGACGATGGCCGAACTGGCCGCGCTCCTGCCCTCCGGGGCAATTCTGACCGAGCCGGCCGACGTCGAGCCGTATGCCCGGGACCAGGGACCGGTCCTGGAACTCCGCCTGCCCGACGCCGTTGTCTGGGCGGAGACCGTTGATCAAGTGCAGCAGGTCGTTCGCTGGGCACACACCCACCGCGTCGCCGTCGTTGTCAGAGGAGCTGGCACCGGTGTGTCCGGTGGGGCGCACGCCACCGCCGGGTGCATAGTCCTGAACCTTGAACGGATGAACCGGATCGTGGACATCAGGCCCCTGGATGAGATTGCGGTGGTCGAACCGGGCGTGATCAACGCTGACCTCAACGCCGCCGCAGCGGCGCATGGGCTGATGTACGCACCCGACCCAGCCAGTTACCGAATCTCCAGCATTGGTGGCAACGTAGCCACCAATGCTGGCNGGGCTCCGGTGCGCGAAGTACGGGGTGACCCGGGATTCGATCCTGGCCCTCGACGTCGTTCTCGCTGACGGTAATCTGATCCGGACCGGTGTACAAACCTTCAAAGGGGTGGCCGGGTACGACCTGACCTCGTTGTTCGTTGGATCGGAAGGGACACTGGGGATCGTCGTCGGCATCACGGTCCGGCTGAGATACCTTCCCCATAGCGTGCAGACCCTGGCAGCGTTCTTTCCCGACGTGCAGGCTGCTGCCGCGGGTGTCCTCGCAGTGGGACAGGCGCGGGTTCAACCGGCAATCATGGAGCTGCTGGACGGGATGACCCTGACCGCGCTGGACGGGGCGCATGGCTCCAATTTGCGGGGGAGAGGGGGAGCCCTGCTGCTGATCCAGACAGATGGGTTCGGTGCCGATGCGGAGGCTGCCGTGGTCCGACGCGTTCTGACATCGCTCGGGGGCACGGTTGACGCGCAGGACGTCAGCGAGGCGGCCCGGCTCATCGACCTGCGCCGGCACAGTCGGGGCGATGAGGTCGACGACGAATTCCGGGTTGGTGAGGACGTTGCAGTTCCGCGGTCTCAACTGGTGCACTACATCGCCCAGCTCGAGAGGGTGGCGTCCGATCACTCGGTGTTGCTGAAGGTTGTTGCCCATGCCGGTGACGGCAACCTGCACCCTACGTTTTGGGTATCCACTGCTGAGGGTGAACAGGGGGTGGCCCGGCTTGAGCTTGCACTCGATGAGTCTGTGCGTCTGGCCCTCGCAGTCGGCGGCACCATCACTGGCGAACACGGGGTGGGCCAGTACAAACTAAGGTGGCTACCCTGGGAGCAGGGCGAACAAGTGCTTGAGGTGCAGCGGCAGATCAAGGACGTGTTCGATCCTCGTGGCATCCTCAATCCCGGAAAGGCAATTACCGCGAGAGCCTAGCGATGGTGGATAGAATGAGTCCAGTATTCGCTGCCAGCGGGCGGCGTCATAACCATGAATGGGGATTCAACGTGTCGGAAAATTACCCGGGAAACCAGCCTGACCAGCAGGGCGGCCAGGGCGACGACTCGAAGAAGTACCCCGCGGGCCAGCAATGGCAGCAGCCAGCACCGGGTAGCCAGCCTACCCCTTACGGGCAGGAACAGCCTCCGTATGGTCAACAAGGCGCAAGCCAGCAGCCACCCTACGGGCAGCAGTCCCCCTACGGACAACCCGGTGGCTACGGGCAGGGCCCCTATGGGGCCGGTCCCTATGGTCAGCCAACCGAGAATCCAGGAAAAACCCTTGGCATCGTTGGCTTCATTTTGTCGTTGATTCCGCTCTTGAATGTTGTCGGTCTGGTCGTCAGCATCGTGGCCATGGTGAAGTCCCGCAAAGCACGGATGGGCAATGGCTTCGCGTTGGCAGGCATCATCATCGGGGCGCTGGCGGTTATCGCGACCGTCGTCGTCATCATCGGGATCGTCGCATTCATTCCACTGATTTCCGAGGTCGCTGAGTTCTGCGAGCAGGCTGGCTCCGGCCCCCAGACCTTCCAGGGCGAGACCATTCGGTGCCCGTAATCGCCGGCTAGGGCGAATCCCGGGCCCCGCCGCCGAGGATGTCCATGGTCTTCGTGTCAGCCGTCAACATGATGGCGGCCTCATCGCGGCGGTGGACCAGGATCGAGTCGAGATAGGACTGGACTGCTTCGGCCATCGGCACATTGCGGTCCTGTTTCTCCGACATGTACCAGCGGTGCTCCAGTACCTCGTGGACCACCTCGGCCGGCTCCAGCTTGCGGCCCAGCTCCCGAGGGACAGCCCTGACAATCGGTTCGAAGACCTGAGTGACCCAGAGATGTGCGCTGAGTTCCTCGTCGACGTCTGGATTGTTGTCTGCCCGGTAGGCATCCATGTCGTTGAGGAGCCGCCGTGCCTGGTTTTCCTGGGCGTCCAGCCCCGTGAGCCGCAGCAGCCGCCGGCTGTGGTGACCTGCGTCGACCACCTTGGGCTGCAGCTTGATCTGGGAGCTGTTGGCTGCGGTCTGGATGGCGTATTCCTCGACGTCGAAGCCCAGCTCGTTGAGCCGGCGAATCCGCGCGTTAACCCGCCACCGGTCGTTAAGGTCGAAAGACTCCTGATCGGTGAGTTCGGCCCAGAGCCGGCGGTAGCTGTCCATGATGAGCTCACTCGTGGCGAGAGGATCGATCTTTTCTTCGATCAACCCGCCCTCGGAGAGATCCATGAGTTCCCCGGCAATGTTTACGCGAGCGATCTCGAGGTCGTATTCGCGCTGACCGGATGACAGCCCGGGGTAGAGTTCACCGGTTTCTGCGTCGACGAGGTAGGCAGCGAAGGCGCCGGCATCACGGCGGAACAGGGTATTGGAGAGGGACACATCGCCCCAGTAGAAGCCGATCAGGTGCAATCGGACGAGGAGCAGCGCCTGCGCATCGATGAGCCGGGTCAGCGTGTCCCGCCGAAGCGTCTGGGAGAACAACGCTCGGTAGGGCATCGAGAACTTCAGATGCCGGGTCACCAGCACGGTATCCAGATCGGTCCCGTCCCGGGCCTTCCGCCCGGTGATGACGGCGACCGGCTCAACGCTCGGCACATCCAGCCGTCGCAGTTTCCGCAGCATGTGGTACTCGTGCCGGGCGATGTGCTCGCTGGTTTCCTTGATTGCAATCACCGATCCGCCCAAGTGAGCGAAGCGCACAATGTGTCGGGAAATACCGCGTGGCAGGGCTGCCAGATATTGGGCTGGCCAGTCCTCAAGGGCAATGTGCCACGGCAAGTCCAACAGTTCGGGATCGGTGGCAGCGGCCGTGATGTTCAGGGAACCAAGGGTGCCGGGGTCCGGGGCATCCTTGGTACGCGGCAGTTTGCCCGGCTGGTCCCAGTCGGTCGGCTCGTCGTGCCACTCGGCGTTTGGCGCATCGTTCATGTGTTGCCCTTTGTTGTAACTGTGTACGTGTTAACGAAGTACGGTGGCCCCTGAATTGAAAGTCAATCCACAGACCACCGTACTCGGGTCAGTTCCGCTCGGACAGCGGAGCCAGGCTAGACGTGGTCCGCCAGGCGCAGTCCGTCCTTCATGTCGAAGAGGTGCACGTGGCCCTTTTCTGGGGTGACGTAAATGGTGTCACCCTTCATTGGTGGGCGCCGGCCGTCGACTCGCGCCACAATGACCTGTTCCTCCCCATTGAGAGTGGTGTGGCCGTACACATAAGCGTCTGCGCCGAGCTCCTCGACGACGTCGACCTCGACCTGGAGGCCCTGATTGTCCTCGGCAACCTGCAGGTCTTCCGGCCTGACGCCCAGCGTGACCGTCCCGCCGTGCGCTGCGTCGAGCACCTCATGAGCAACAGGGTAGGTGATTCCGCCGAACTTGACGCCACCGTCGGTGACGGGCAGTTCAAGAAGGTTCATCGCGGGCGAGCCGATGAAGCCTGCGACGAAGACGTTGACTGGCCGTTCGTACAGGTTACGGGGGGTGTCGACCTGCTGGAGAACGCCGTCCTTGAGGACCGCGACGCGATCGCCCATGGTCATTGCCTCGACCTGGTCGTGGGTCACATAAACGGTGGTAACTCCCAGCCGGCGGGTCAGCGAAGCGATCTGGGTGCGGGTCTGCACCCGGAGCTTGGCGTCGAGGTTCGAGAGGGGTTCATCCATCAGGAACACCTGTGGGTTACGCACAATGGCGCGGCCCATGGCGACACGCTGACGCTGACCACCGGAAAGCGCCTTGGGTTTGCGGTCGAGGTACGGCTCGAGGTCGAGCAGCTTGGCGGCGTCGCGAACCCGCTCAGCACGCTCCTCCTTGGAGACGCCGGCAATTTTCAGCGCGAAGCCCATGTTGTCAGCGACCGACATGTGAGGGTACAGCGCGTAGTTCTGGAAGACCATTGCGATGTCGCGGTCTTTCGGGGGGACATCGGTGACGTCGCGGTCACCAATGAGAATGCGGCCCGAGTTGACGTCTTCGAGTCCGGCGAGCATCCGCAGGGATGTGGACTTGCCGCAACCGGAGGGGCCTACGAGGACGAGGAATTCGCCGTCGGCGATCTGAATGTCGAGCTTGTCAACCGCGGGCTTATCTGTGCCGGGGTACAGGCGTGTTGCCTGGTCAAACGTTACCGTTGCCATTTTGTTTTTCCTTTTCACGGGCAGGTACGTGCCCGACGATCCGTTGTGAATGGAGAATATTCAGTTATCCGTGCGGCAACCACCGGCCGCGCTGCTATGAGCTGGCAGGTGGCATGCGTCACACAATCTGAGTATGGCAGATAAATCAGATTTGCGCACCGGCGCCGCGGAGCACCAGGAGGTGCTCAAGGACGGCGACCAGCTCCTGAGGTGATCCGATACGGTGGTGCGCCTGAGTTGGTCCGTCGCCGATTTTGATGCCGAGGTCCTGTGCCTCCAATGCAGCGAAGGCGTGCTCGTCGGTGACGTCGTCGCCCGCGAAAAACACAGCCGTCGCGCCCGTATACTTTCTCAGTGATCTGACCCCCTGCCCCTTGTCGGCGCTGATCACCGAAGTTTCCAGCACCCGCTTGCCGTCGGTGATGTGAGCACCTTCGAGCTGATTTAGGGCCGTGCGGGCGGCATGGGTTGCGGCGGCGGCGACGTCGTCGTCGGCGGTGCGGGTGTGGAGTACGACGCCGGCCGGCTTGGTTTCGAGCACGGTTCCTGCATGTGCGTCCACCACCCGCTGGACGGCGTCGGTGGCGCGACGCAGGAGGTCAGACTGCTGCTTGGTGAGGGTGAGGGGTGCGCCGTCGGGGCCGGTCCAGGTTTCGGCTCCGTGGCTCCCGATGAGGAGAGTCTCCGGGTCCGGCGTCGCGACAGCACGGAGGCTGTCCAGGGCGCGACCGGACACGAGGGCCGTCGTCGTCTCAGGCAGTTGACCCAAAGCCGAGAGCGCCGTGGCAGACCCCGGCAGCGGCCTGGCGTCTGCTGCGTGGGGAACCAGCGGCGACATCGTCCCGTCGAAATCGAGGGCGATCAGCAGGTGATCGGCTCCAGCGATGGTTTCCAGCGCGGTCAATAGTTCGGCGCTGAGCTGTTCAGGCATGGGGTGTCTCCTGGGAATTCTCGTGGTTCCCTTCCTGCAACGCTGCGAGGAAGGCTTTGGACCAGCGTTCGACGTCGTTCTGGAGCACCTGACGGCGCATGATGCGCATGCGACGAGTCGATTCGGCGGGGCTCATGTTGACCGCGGTGACGATTGCGGCCTTGAGGCCATCAATGTCATGCGGGTTGATCAGGACCGCCTGACGCAGGGTATCCGCCGCGCCAGCGAACTCACTGAGGACCAGGGCGCCACTGTTACCGGTCCGGGCGGCCACGTACTCCTTGGCAACCAGATTCATGCCGTCCCGGAGCGCGGTGATTAGCATGACGTCCGCGGCCAGATACAGAGCGACCATTTCTTCGACCGGGTAGCTGTGGTGCAGGTACCGGATGGCGGTGTTCTTGATCGTGTCGTAGGTGCCGTTGATCCGGCCGACGGCGCCCTCGATCTCCTCGCGCAGCAACCGGTACTGCTCGACTCGTTCCCGGCTGGGGCTGGCTACCTGAATGAGTGCAGCGTCCTCCACCTTGACGTGGCCATCAGCCAGGAGCTCTTCATAGGCCTTGAGCCGGTGGCCGATGCCCTTGGTGTAATCCAAGCGGTCGACACCCAGCAGGATGTGCTTCGGGTTGCCAAGTTCACGGCGGATTTCCTTGGACCGTTCGATAATGTCTTCGCGGTTTGCCAGGGTGATGATCTGGTCGACGTCGATGGAGATGGGGAATGCCTCGGCCCGGGAGGTGTAGGTGGGGCCGCCCTTTTCGATTTCCACCTGAACCTGCTGCTGCCTGACCGTGTGGCCGACGAAGCGGCGAACGCAGCGCAGGAAGTTGCTCGCATCGCTGGGACGCTGAAAACCGATCAGATCGGCGCCGAGCAATCCTTCAATCACCTGGCGTCGCCATGGCAGCTGGGCGAAGATCTCCAGGGGTGGGAACGGAATGTGGTTGAAGAAGCCGATCTTCAGGTCCGGGCGCGCGGCGCGAAGCAGCTTGGGGACCAGCTGCAGCTGGTAGTCCTGGACCCAGACGGTGGCCCCTTCGGCGGCAACAGCCGCTGTGGCCTGGGCGAAGCGTTCGTTGACCCGGCGGTAGGAGTCGTACCAATGCCGGTGGAACTCGGGCGGGGCAATGACATCGTGGTACAGCGGCCACAGGGTCGCGTTGGAGAAACCTTCGTAGTAGAACTCCACCTCGTCCGCGGTGAGCGGGACAGGGACCAGACGCATGTTGTCGTGGTCGAAGGCGTCAAGGGTCTCGTCGGGTGCTCCGTGCCAGCCCACCCAGGCGCCGTCGGCCTTGGACATCACGGGTGCCAGGGCGGTAACAAGCCCGCCGGGGGAGCGGCGCCAGGTGCTGCTGTCGTTGGTGGAGACACGGTCGACAGGCAACCGGTTGGACACCACGATGAACTCGAATTCGCCGTAGGCGGTGGTCTTATCTGGCGAGGGTTGAGCTGAAGGCACGCTGACTCCTGAACATAGTAGGCCTACTTAGCACTTTACCGTTTAGGCGGCGTCGCCCGGTCCGTAGTCGTCGGCGGGGATGGATCGCTAAACTTGAGACTACGCGTACCCAACCATGACGAGGACTGATGACCCCCAGCTCGAGCCATAGACCGACTAAATCGCAGCGATCGTCGCAGGCCCGTGAGCAGGCGAGGCTGCTCCGCGAGGCGCAGGAGCGTCAGGAGAAGCGCAGGGGACTGCTTATTCGCTGGGGTGTGGTGGCGGCTGTGGTAGCCATTCTGGTGGCTGTGGCGTTGATCGTGACCAACACGATCCGCGGCCAGGTTCCCGATGCTGGTGCTGCCCCCGCCGGGGGCAACGAGTTTGGCGGGATCGTGTTGACCTCAAGCACGGAGGTCGAATCCTTCGAAACGGGGACCGTTGATCTGGCCACGCTGCCGTCGGAGCCGCGTCCAGCAGGCGAGTTGCCCCCTGGTATCGCCGAGTCAGCTGACGGTGAGCCCGTGCAGGTGGTTTCGTATGTCGATGTCAACTGTGTGTTCTGCGCCGAGTTCGAGAGTACCCATGCCGATCAGATCAAGGCATGGCTTGACGCTGGCGAGATCAGCATGGAGCACCGCAACGTGGCGTATCTGGACCGCAACTCATCGACTGACTATTCCTCACGGGGCGCCAATGCGCTGGCGTGCGTGGCCGAAGAATCCCCTGAAGCGTATTTCGATTTTTCGACCGGGGTGTTCGCCAACTATGAGAACGGTGAACTGGACGACGACGGGCTGACAGCTCTGGCGTCGTCGGTGGGTGCCGCTGACATCGCCACCTGTCTGTCGGAGGGGGCTTTCAGGCCATGGGTCAACTTCACGACCGAGGCCGCCGAACTGGATGGTATCGCGGGAACTCCTACCATCTATGTCGACGGTGAAGCGGTGCCCGAGGCAATCGACAACTTCGCTGTGTTCACCCAGGAAAAGATCGACGCCAAGGGCTAGTTTTCGCTGACGCGCTGGCTGGGCTAATCTTGTCTTTGCGCATTCGATCGGTTTCATCACGACGACGGCGCTCGCTGGTATAGCCAGTTCGCCTCCTTAGCTCAGTTGGCCAGAGCACCTGTCTTGTAAACAGGGGGTCGCCGGTTCGAATCCGGCAGGAGGCTCCACGAACCCCTTCTGACTAGGCAATACGCCTGACAGGAGGGGTTTTCTATGACCAGCAAATCGTTGAACCGACGTTTATCGGACGTTTTAGCGTCCATCTTGCCGGGAACATCAATGCGGGATACATGGTGTCCATGTTCAGACAGCCTAATAGGATAGGCTGCCCGTCCCCGAGCCGAGATCAATGACATTGCAGGGACGATGGAGCTCGACCGGCGCGGAGCCGAACTCCTCTGCCCAGCATCCTTATTTCTCGTGGATGTCCTGATCTGACGCGCGGGCCAGCGCGGAACCGAACCGTTCGAGCGCCTGTTCTCCCACGATGTCTCCAGGCAGTAGGGGCACTTGCAGCAGCGGGATATCAGGCAGGGACTCGCGCAGCGTCACCAGATGGTCGTCCTCCAGTGCACGTCGATCCGCAAGGAAATCGCCGGCGTCGGAGGGGGATCGTTTGTTGACCACCAGCGCGCCCACATGGACGCCTGCGCGGACCAATTGCTGGTGCAACTCCACGGTCTCAAGCACGGGAAGCCTCTCGGCGGCAAGGACAATGACAAAGGCGCAGCGCTGCTCATCCATCAGGACCGTGCGCAGCGACTCGAACCGCTCACGCCGACGCAGGAGAATCCGACGAATTTGCACATCGCGCTCCTCCGCCGGCTCTGGTGACCGCCCGGTTCCCACGACGGACTCAGCTGAATCACGATCCTCCAAACCGCGCAACGCGGCCCCGAACCGCTCTGACCGCCCACGACGCCGCAGCAACCCTTCGGTCCAGGCAGACATGATTTCGGGCAGCGCCATCAGGCGCGCAGTATGTCCTGACGGTGCGGTGTCAAAGACCACGAGGTCATACTCGCGCAGTCCAAGGTCAACCAGCTCTGCGATGCGTTCCAGGACCGCTGACTCGTGCGCTCCCGGGGAGTCCCGGGCGAGTTGCATGTGCTTGTCGACCTCACCGGCGAGATGCTCGGGCATGAGCCTGCGGATGGAGGTCCCCACAGCTGCGAGGTGTGCCTCGGTGGTGGCGATTGGGTCTACTTCAATCCCATCGAGGGCGCCAGATGCCCCCGGGCCGACGTCTATCCCCCGCGCGAGCGAAGTGATTCGGTCCCCGACGGCGCATCCCCACAGGTGCCCCAGGTTGTGGGCTGGGTCCGTGGAGACGACGAGCACCCGCCGGCCCGCACGGGCCTGAGCGAGCGCGACAGCGGAGGCGACTGCGGTCTTGCCGACGCCGCCCTTCCCGCCCACAAAGAGCACCCGACGGGCAGCGGCCAGGTCTAGCAGCATGAGATGTGGTCGAGTGGCGAACGCTCCATGCCCATCCGGCGGTGCCAGTCGTGAAACCGGTCATACACCACTGGCAGCAACTCCACCGTGTAGTAACTTGCCGGGTTGGGCACGCCCAAAGCCTCCGAGAGGACCAGCATCATGAAAAGATCCTCCTCATCCCGCTGCGCGCGAGCGAATGTTCGCCGGTAGGGCGCCACGTAGAACTCGTGCAACCCGGCCCGCACATGCTCCTGCACGGTGTGCAGCCGGTGCAGGAGCATGTGCGGTTTCACGGTCAGGAGCGCGTCCGGGTGCTAGCGCGCTCGCGCTCATCGTCTTCCAACTCCGGCGGGTTCTTCTTTGCCTGCGACATAGCGATCGCTGACTCGAAAATAACCCACACCGCGGCAACCAGTATGATCACGTCAAGCACGAGCAACAGCCAGTTTTCGGCGGCGTAGAACTGTCCCATCTGAACGATGAGCGCGTAGACGGACATCGTCAACAAAAACAGGAGCGGCACGAGCACAGGGGTCACGGGACGGCCCTTGCGCAGGAGGATCACGGCGATCATCGATAGCGTCAAACCTGCCAGCAACTGGTTGGTGGTGCCGAACAGCGGCCAGATCAGCATGCCGCCCGCACCGTCTGCGCCAGCGCCGAAGGTCAGGCCCATAGCAATGGCCAGCACAATGACCGTTGCCAACAACTTGTTGATATTGACGCCCATAATGCTCGCGGCTTCCTGCACCACAAAACGTTGCAGACGGATGCCGGTGTCCATGGTCGTCGCGGCGAAGAGGACAGCCATGGTCGCGAGGATGGTGGCGCTCAGTCCTGCAGGAATACCCAGGCCGCTGTTGACGATGGCGCCGCCGCCCTCGACGAACGCGCCCACCCCACCCTGGCCGAACGCACTGTAGACCTGCTCCCATTCCGCGACGGTGCGGAAGCCCGCCGTCGTGGCGATGATGGCACCCAGTGCCAGCAGGCCCTCTCCAACGGCCCCGAAGTAGCCCACGAAGCGGGCATCCGTTTCCTTATTTAGCTGTTTGGAGGACGTGCCCGAGGAGACGATGCCGTGGAATCCGGAGATCGCTCCGCATGCAATGGTGACGAAGAGCAACGGGATGAGGCTCGGTGTGCCCTCCGGCACGGCCTCATTGAACGCAGGGGCCACCAGGGTCGGGGCCGAGATCAGGATCGCACCGTAGAGGATGCCGAGCGCGATGAACAGCTGGAGGCCGTTGATGTAGTCGCGAGGCTGCAGGAGCATCCATACAGGCAGGACCGAGGCGACGCCGGCGTAGAGGAACAGAACCACGATCCAGAAGGAGGTGGCCGAGAGCCCGAGGATTGTCTCCGGCAGGACCACTGGTACCTGGTCCCCGATCAGGATCAGGGCGTAGAGGGCGACGACGCCCACAACGGAGACCACCGCGAGGTTCCACTTGTAGCGGTAGATGGCCTGACCGATGAGGAGGGCGACGACGATAGCACCCCAGGTGGGTATGACAGCGGTAGGAGTACTGGTAAGCAGGCCGGAGATCACCACGGCGAATGCGGCATTGACCATGAGCAGCACAAGGAAGATGATCACGAGGAACAGATTGCGCCCGCGCGGACCAATGTATTCTCCGGAGAGCGAACCGATGGACTTGCCCTTGTGCCGGGCGGAAGCCCACAGTGCACCTAAGTCATGGGCGCCGGCGAAGAAGACTGTGCCGATAGTCACCCATAGGAAGGCTGGCAGCCAACCCCAGATGACGGCAATGGCGGGGCCCACGATGGGCGCCGCCCCAGCAACCGAGGTGAAGTGGTGGCCCCAGAGGACGAATTTGTTCGTGGGAACGTAATCGACCCCGTCACTCAGTTCATGAGCGGGAGTGACGAAAGACTCCTGCAACTTGTAGATACGACGGCCAAGGAACCGTGAGTACAAGAAATACCCAAGAATCATCATGGCTACGCCAGTCAGCGCAAGGACAACGGAATTCATGATGCTCCGATCTAATGGGCCCCCAGCGGGTGTGACCAAGACTATATAGAATTTGCCCCGTAGTTGCCAAGAGCACCTACCCGATACCCGCGACGTCCTTACCCGATGCAGAATCCCGGAACCGCGCTAGGTCGGATTCGAAATGTCTCTACGCGTCCCGAACGGGGGTTCGGGTAGTTGCTGCCTGGCATCATCCGTCACAGGGAGTGTATACACCCTCAGGACTGGAACTACGAGGAAGCGACGGAAAAGGGACTGGACCAGGCGCTCGAGGAAGCGTTCCCCGCCGGAGCTCCCTCCGTGATCGAACGACGGATCGTCCGTGGCAACCCATGCCAGGTCCTCATCAAGGAGAGTGCAAACGCCTCCATGGTTGTCGTCGGCTCGCGGGGTCATGGGGGATTCGCCGGCCTATTGTTGGGCTCCGTCAGTTCCGCAGTCGCTGAACGGGCCGCCTGCCCGGTTCTCGTATCGCACGGCGCACCCCGACAGGCTGACGGCGACGTCGACGCATCGCCTATCGAGGCCACCAAACAGTAACGAGAGGGCTGTTGTTAACGCCAACCCAAAATGGGGCCATTAGTGCATTTGAAAACAGGGCCACTGGTGGTTCTGAAATCCGGCAGGAGGCTCCACGCGCCCCAGGTATGCCCCAAAGCCGCATCTGCCATAGCAGATAGAACGAAGCTCGCCGGCTGTGCACTATTGGCTTTTTTCAGCCTGCTATCGGTTCAGGTTGTCGTCACGGAAGGAATAGATGATGGGCACAGGGCACTCGGCCGCTGGGCATTGCATCTCCTGAACCACGGGGTTGAGTGGCTTGCCGCAGACAAGGCCGTTTGCATTGCCCTCGGAGTCAATCACCCCGGGGAGTCGGTAGCCCTTCTTGAGGAGGTCCGCTACGACCAAGACCTGGTTGCTGGCCGGACATCCCGTCGCCGACGCAGGCTCGGCGAAGGACGCCGTCGACGGAATTAGGGCGAACGCCGCGGTTGCCGCGGCGATGAGGACGAAGCGTTTCATCGGATTCCCTTTCGGCAGGGCCGCACCATTACGGCCATCTTAAGTGTGTCCCTCCGCAGCCCAGCCCGCCATACAACAACGCATATCTGAACAGCGCTTCGCCGTAGAGGTTTATGGCAGGTCAACCGATACCCCGGGAAGCACTAGAACCGCCAGCGACAGGCCCGAGCAGCAAGGAGAAGAGTGAGGACCGTTGCAACATTGAGCGGATTCTACCTAGTCAACGGCCCGAGGCGGCCTCCGCAGGAAACTGGGAGAATTCCCGGCAAGTCCATCGGCGAGACTGCAAACCGGCCGGAACCCTGTATGTCAGCTCGGTTCGAAATGATTAATGGGCGGTGTAACTAGTGCCCCGCGCCGAGCTTGCCGGCGAGCCGTTCGCGCATCAGCACGGAGGCGTCGTTCAGGCCGATGACCCGGACGTCTTTCCCATGGTTGTGGTATTTCTCGGTGATCGCATCCAGGGCGGCAATCGTTGACGCGTCCCATAGGTGTGAGGCGTGCATGTCGATGACCACGTGGTCCGGGTCGGTCGCATACTCGAACTGCGTGTAGAGGTCGTTGGAGGACGCGAAGAACAGCTCACCGTCCACGGTGTAGGTAGCTGTCTCCTCGCCGTTGAGTTCGATGACCGTCCGGTCGACGGTGACGAAGTGCGCGACGCGGCGTGCGAAGGCGATCATCGCCACCAATACCCCGACGCCCACACCGATGGCCAGGTTGTGAGTCCAGACAACGACGACGACGGTGCTTACCATTACCAACGTCTCGCTCTTGGGCATCCGCCTCAGGGTGGTCGGCTTGATGCTGTGCCAATCGAAGGTGGCTATGGCGACGAAAATCATCACGGCGACCAGGGCTGCCATGGGGATGAGTGCCACAATCTCGCCGAGAGTTACAACCAGGATCAACAGGAAGATACCGGCCATGAACGTGGAGATCCGGGTCCTCGCGCCGGAGGCTTTCACATTGATCATGGTCTGACCGATCATCGCGCAGCCACCCATCCCGCCGAAGAATCCGGTAATGATGTTCGCCGCGCCCTGCCCCCAGCTCTCGCGGGTTTTGTTGGAGCGCGTATCGGTGATGTCATCGACGAGCTTGGCTGTCATGAGTGATTCGAGCAATCCGACCAAAGCCATGGCGAAGGCGAACGGCGCAATGATCTGCAGCGTCTCGAGGGTCAGCGGAACATTGGGGAAAAACAGGGTGGGTAGGCTGTCGGGCAACTCGCCCTTGTCCCCGACGTCGGGGACGGCGATGTTGGCAATAACGGCGAACACGGTGAGCACCACGATGGCGACCAATGGGGCTGGCACCACCATAGTGAGCCGCGGCAAGCCGAAGACGATCAGCAGCCCGACTGCGACCATGGGATAGACCAGCCACGGGACGTCAATGAGTTCCGGGACCTGGGACATGAAGATCAGGATGGCCAGTGCGTTTACGAAGCCCACCATCACCGAGCGCGGGATGAAACGCATCAGCCTCGCGACGCCGATCAGGCCAAGTACTACCTGAAAGATCCCAGCGAGGATGACGGCCGCAATGAAGTAGTCAACTCCGTGGCTGGAAACCAGAGGGGCAATGACCAGCGCAATGGCACCGGTTGCCGCAGAAATCATCGCGGGGCGTCCGCCGAGGAACGCAATTGAAACAGCCATCGTAAAGGATGCAAAGAGACCAAGCCTCGGGTCCACACCTGCGATGATCGAGAATGCAATCGCTTCAGGAATGAGAGCGAGAGCAACCACCAAACCCGCCAACACCTCGGTTTTGAGGAGGCGCGGATGCCGGAGTGTGCGCATCACCGACTGGCGTTCGACAGGAGTGGGTGCCAAAGTCGGCGTGGTCATAGGGATAGTCCTTTGTAAACGGAGCAGGCTAGGTGAATCCCCACGGTTCGGGGGTGTCCGGTCTGGGCCGGTAGGCTGAACGGCAATGTACACATCGATCCGCGCAACGCAGATCGGTCGATCTAAATTCTAACTTAACGTCACGAGAGGTTAACGCCGGTGGGGCACAGGGAATCGAACAATGGGTGAATCTTCGGAACCGGCACGGCCTCGCGCCATGCATATCGGTGAAGTAGCTGAGCGGACCGGTCTCTCGCTCCGCACGATCAGGCACTATGACGAAGTGGGACTACTCCCGGCATCCTCGCGCACCGAGGGTGGGTTCCGTGTCTACACAGACGGTGATATTGAGCGCCTCTTGGTAGTGCGCCGAATGAAACCCTTGGGATTCACCCTTGAGGAAATGGGAGACTTGCTCTCGATCGTGGATGGTCTGACCGCTGCCAGCAATGACGACGACACGAGTAGCCTGCGGGAACGGCTGGCTGGCTACTTGACGTCGGCAGCCGCCCAGCGAGAGAAGATGGCCGAGAATCTCCGGCGAGCAGATGAATTCATCGCGACCCTCGAGACCTACTGACCATTAGGTCAGCGCTAGCCTCCACTCCAACCAGTCTCGGCTAGGATCCGTCGTTCCAGGGCCGGAATCAACGTTTCTACATAGCTTCGGTTCAGGTGGTCGAAGTCGCGGTACACAAAGACGTTACCGATCATCGCTGGGCAGGTGGTGTCCGTGCAGATCCGGTCAGTCAGGTCCACCGAGTGGAACAGCGGTTCGGTCTCGGCGATGGCGTCCGCCGGGTTCTCGGGCAGTAGCACCTCGGCCCGGTCAGGATTGCATTGCGGAGCGTCGACGCCCTGCAGCTCCGCGCACTCAAACATATTGAATGGGAACCGGGGATTGTCTCGGATGGAGATCACCTCTACGCCCTCATCGAGGAACGGCTGGATTCCAGCCTGGTAGTCCGGCACCAGAGATTCGCGCGGCTCGTCTGTGTAAGTGATGGTGCCCAAGGTCAGGATGGCATCAGGATTCTGGTCTTGCGCATACTCTCGCGCAGCGGCGTTGAATGCGTTGCATTCGTCGTCGCGCTCAGCCGATTCGCCCCCGTAGCGACAGGCATCCTTCAGCAAAGCAACCACTCGCCAGTTGTTTTCAAGGGCGATGGGCCCAATGGCTGACATCAGCTGGAGTGCGTGCGAGTCGCCGATGACGATGATGGTCTTGTCCGGTTCCGCGTCGGGCTCAATCTGGTGGCAGCGTTCGAGGAGCGGGTCTGAGGTCAGATAGGGCGGGGTGCAGCCTGGTCCAGCATTACCCCACTCGTTCCCAAGGTCTGTAGCCGCAGGGATGGGGTCGGCGTCGGGAACCCCGCCGGCTGGGTAGTCCGGGGCTAAAGCCGCCGCCCCTGGGTTCAGTGCGTCCGGCTGGGACTCCAACTGGTGTTCGTTGGACGAAATCTGGGTTTCCCAACCGGTCAGTGGCACTGCGACGACCAACGCAAGCGCCACGGTCAATGTTGCATTACGACGACGACGTCGGTGCACCCAGCGCCACGACCGTATGGGTCGTTCAACCAGACGGGTCGTTACCGCCGCCAGTAGGATCGATGCGCCAATAATCACCGCGCCAACGCTGAATGAAGCTCGCTCGGCCCCAGAGACCACCAGATAGGTAATCAGGATGGGCCAGTGCCACAGATAGAGCGCGTAGGACATGCCTCCAAGGCGAAGAATCGGAGGCGCTGAGAGAAGCCGATCGATACCCCACCTGCTGCCTGTCTGACCGGCGGTAATCACAAATAGAGCACCGACGGTCGGAACCAGGGCTATGTAGCCCGGAAAAGCGTCTCCGACGGGAATGAGGATGCCGCAGAGGGCTATTGCCAGAAGACCAATCCACCCCATCAACACGCGCGGAATCTTGTGTGGCCGCAACCAGGGTAGGGCGAGGGCTAGGAGGGACCCGAGTGCGAATTCCCAGAGACGTGCCCGCGTATCGAAGTAGGCGAAGGCCTGGTTCTGGATCGTCTCGCTCACCGAAAACGACAGCGACATGATGAATATCGTGGTGAAGACTGTGCCCGCTACCACCCGGAAAGGCGACCGTAGCGCTCTGGCGGCGGCTGCGCAGCCGGCGAGCAGCAATGGCCACAGGATAAACACTTGCCCCTGAATCGATAACGACCAGAAGTGCTGCATCGGGCTGACAGCCGCGCTCGCTGCCTGGTACTCAACAGCTCCGAGCGCCATTGACCAGTTCTGAAAGTACAGGAGGGAGGCCCAGCCATGGTCGATGATTTCTCCCCACCTGGCCTGAGGAAAGACGAGCAGGGCGGCCGCGATGGTGGCCAACAGTACGATCACCGCTGCCGGCACAAGCCTTCCAAGCATCCGTACCCAGCGCCCCAAGAGGTCGAGTGGTCGCTGGGTCTCGACGCGCCCGGTAAAGGACAGTGTCAGCAGGAACGCGGAGATCAGGAGGAAGACGTCGACGCCGCCCGAGACTCGATCTAGCCAGATGTGGTAGACGACCACCATAAGGACAGCGACCGCCCGTAGTCCCTCTACTTCAGGACGGAACGCCTGTTGGCTCTTCCGTGGTTCCGCGGCGGAGCCCAAAACCAACCTCTTTCATTGCTATCTGCGTGGATATTTCGCCCATGAATGAGCTGCGGAGAATCTTTTTCGTTCAGCGCGAAGGGGAACCATGAGCGTAACTACTCCAGCAGCCAACGTCGAAGTGTGCGAAATCCGTCGGGTCTAAGCGGGGTAGAGCTGGTATGGGGGGAAGTGTCAACGTGAGTCCCTGGCTTGATCGGTCATTGTTGCGATGAAGTCGTCGGCGCGGTCAAGATTCACCGCCATGGCTTCGCGCCGAACCCGCACCTCTTCAAGGAACCTGATCAGCGTTTTTTCTGCTGGCCCTTCAGTACCCTTGCTCCGACTGATGGCGTCGAGCAGATCGGCGACTTCGTCGAGACTAAACCCCAACGCGCGTGCCTGTCTTATTAGCACCAGCCGCTTGAAGTCGTCTTCTGAATAGATTCGGAAACCACCGTCAGTTCGGGCTGATGGGTGGAGTAAGCCGATCTCGTCGTAGTGCCGGATTGTCCGCAGGGACAGCTGCGCGCGTTCGGCGAGTTCGCCAATCTGCATCATGCACCGTCCTTCGTAGGTAAAGTAATGGATTTAACTCTACCATTACGTTAGGGTAAGGTCAGTAGTGGAGCTGGCGAATCCGCACCTCCCACCTTCTTCTTTGGCGCAGTGCAGCGCCCGTTTTCCCTATCAAACCGGAGGCACGATTGTGTCCGCCCGAGCACGAAATGGAGCCCGCATGGCGACCAATGCCTATGCCACCAATCTGGATACGAAGTTAACACCCGAACAAACCCAGTCCGTCTGGCGCACCCTGCGCTCACCCCGGCGTCTGCGGACCGAAGTCCTCGCCGGTTTGGTAGTCGCTCTCGCCCTGATCCCCGAGGCCATCGCGTTCTCGCTCATCGCCGGAGTGGACCCCCGCATAGGCCTCTTCGCCTCCTTCACCATGGCCGTCTCCATCGCTTTCCTTGGTGGACGACCAGCGATGATTTCCGCCGCTACCGCTGCTACCGCCCTAGTGATTGCACCGCTGGTGGCGAGTCACGGGCTGGACTACTTTATTGCAGCAGTAATTTTGGCAGGTATTTTCCAGGTGGTTCTGGGACTTGTCGGCGTCGCGAAGCTGATGCGGTTTATTCCGCGCTCGGTCATGGTGGGGTTCGTCAATGCACTGGGTATCCTGATCTTCACTTCTCAGCTTCCCGAGCTCCTTGGGGTACCTTGGCTGGTTTACCCGATGGTGGTCGTGGGCCTACTGGTGATCTACCTTCTTCCCCGGCTCACCAGAGCCGTTCCCGCCCCGCTTGTCGCGATCGTGATTCTTACCGTTGTCGCCGTCGTCTTCGCTCTCAACGTGCCAACTGTCGGCGATAAGGGCGATCTGCCGGAGAGCCTGCCTTCCCTCTTTTTCCCGAATGTTCCACTGACTTTCGAGACCTTCCAGATCATCGCTCCCTTTGCTCTTGGTATGGCTGTAGTTGGTCTGATGGAATCTCTGATGACCGCCAAGTTAGTTGATGACATCACTGATACCCGGTCCAATAAGGTTCGTGAGTCCTGGGGCCAGGGCACGGCAAACATCATCACCGGCTTCTTCGGTGGCATGGGTGGCTGCGCCATGGTCGGGCAGACGATGATCAACATCAAAGCCTCGGGCGCACGCACCCGAATCTCGACATTCCTTGCGGGAATATTCGTTCTGATCCTCGCCGTTTCGCTTGGCGACATCGTTGCGCTCATCCCGATGGCCGCCCTGGTGGCGGTAATGATCTTTGTCTCCGTTGCAACGTTCGACTGGCACAGCGTCAAGATCGACACGCTCCGTCACATGCCAAAGAGCGAGACCACGGTCATGGTGGCGACCGTCGTCTTCACGGTCTTCACCCACAACCTGGCCATCGGTGTGATCATCGGTGTGCTCGTAGCGATGGTTGCTTTCGCACGCAGGGTTGCCCATTTTGTCAGCGTTGAGCGGACGATCGAGGAACACTTCGGCGTCACCTTCGCCAAATATGTTGTCAGCGGGGAATTGTTCTTCGCTTCTTCCAACGATCTGTACATGCAGTTTGAATACGCCGAGGATCCAGAGAAGATCGTCATTGACATGTACCAGTCGCACCTTTGGGACGCGTCTACGATCGCTGCACTGGACGCGATTATTGAAAAGTACCGCCATTACGGCAAAGAGGTCGAAATACAGGGCCTTAACACTGCCAGCGCCGCCATCCGGGATCGCCTCGCAGGGCGACTTGCAGGAAGCCACTAACGGAGCAAAGGTGTCCTGCGGAGGGCCGAGAGTAGCTGGCAATAGATGAGGAAACAGTGAAAAAGCCAAGGGGCACCGGATCATGGTCCGGCACGGTACTTGCCGCCGCACTGATTACCGCCGCTACGGCGCCGGGTCAGACTGCGGGGCTCTCACCATTCACCGATCCGTTGATCGAGCAGCTCGAAATCTCCAGGACGGACCTTTCGTTTAGCTACCTCATCGGTACGCTCGCCGGTGCAGCAGCCCTCCCATTCATTGGGAGGGGGCTGGACCGGTGGGGTGCACGAAAAGTGATTACCGTGGCGGCGCTGGTATTCGCGGGTACGCTGCTGGCTCTGAGTTTCGCTACCAACATTGCCGGTCTGACTGTCGGGTTCGTATTCCTTCGCATGGCCGGGCAGGGGGCGCTAACCCTGGCCGCCACAACTGCGGTGGTGAAGGCTCTAACCACCCGACGTGGTCTCGCGCTCGGAATAACCGCAGCAGTCGGTTCAGCCGGTATCTCCTTGACCCCAGTTCTCGTGAATCGGCTGATCAGCGCCGGTGGGGTGGAAATGGCATGGCGCTATCAGGCAGTTGCCGTGCTCGTGATTATCCTGCCGATGGTCCTCCTGCTTCCCAGACACCGGAAAACGGCGCCCCCAAGGCTCGCTTCCGGGGAGTCCCAGCCCCATCCTGAGACAATTCCGGGCGCCGACTGGTCCAGCAGCCAGGCAGTTCGGGCCCCCATTTTCTGGGCCATAGCTGCAGCGCTGGCTGCAACCGGAGTGCTCACCACCGGTCTCGCTTTTCACCAAATCTCTATCCTCACCACTCAGGGCCTAACCAGCACCGAAGCCGCTGCGAACTTCATCCCCCAAACCATCACTGGCATCCTCGCGACTTTGGTGGCGGGGGCGCTTTCTCATCGCGTTGACCCACGGTTTGCACTGGCTGCTTCGATGGCGCTTCTTGCTGCAGCGCTAGGTTTCCTGCAGGTTGTCAACGGACTACCTACCGCACTTATTTATGGCTTGATACTTGGTGCGG
>NZ_ASZW01000230.1:26517-32789 GCF_000468215.1 Arthrobacter sp. CAL618
GGCTCGATCCGAGCTATCGAGCCAATCGCCTTGTCGCACTACTTCGGCACAGAGAATATCGGCGGTATCCGAGGCATCATTACCGCCATCAACGTCGGGTCGACAGCTCTGGGTCCGATACTTTTCTCACTCGGGCGCGATCTGACAGGGAACTATTCTGTGCCTAGCCTGATATTTGCGCTATTGCCGGTGTCGGTAGCAGTATTTGCGCTGCTGTGTCCCGCGCCCGGCCGGAAAGGCAAACTAATGGCCAGGGGTGCCAGCCGCTAGTATTCGGATGCCCTGCTGGTGAAACGCATTGGGGCGTTGAAGGTATTCCTGTGGGCCCAACCTTTGGGGACCGCCCAACACGACCCTCTGGGGGCTGATCGGATTCACGGGCCCGGCTGCTGGTTCCGGGACTTTTATCGCCTCTGCTTGGGTGGCGCCGGACACCCAGTCTCAATGTGGCGAACCCGTTGGTGACCCGTCGGGCGAATGAGGGCTAGGAAATTCGATGTCGTGTGTAGTAACCGGGTGCAAGGAAAAAGTTAGCGGAACCAGTGTGGTCCCCCAGTCGGTCGCTGGCGCCCAGCCCGGTGATCGGGCGGCTCAGCGCTCAGGCAGCGTTTTGACTGAATTCCTCGGTGCAGTCCTCGCAGAAGACTTCGTCAACTAGTTCGCCGCAACACTGACACCTGTGATTAATGTTTGTCATGGATAGACATTACGAAACGTACCCGCCGGGTCACGAGTAGGGAATACTCGTTTTCCCCATCCGTGATGCAGGTAGAGAGTGCCAAATCCACAAATGAGGCATCACCAACCTTGCAGACGGTCTAGGGTTTTGCCGCGGTCGCATCGTCTGCCGGTACGACGACGGTGTCCTGGTGGTTGTCCATGTCGTCTATCTCGCCATTTGAATCGGCGTCTGACTCCTCTTGACCATCGCAGGGGGGAGCTGGAACGGCCGGATCGCCGTCCCCGGCCTCTTCCTCAATAGCGTCATCCGCCTCAGTAGTGCCATCCACAGGAGTGGCCGAGGCATCGGAGGCAACCTGTTCGTCGTCGGTCACTGGTACGGGAATCGGTACCGGGAACGGCGACGCATCCTGTCGGGGGCCGTGTCCCGGCGTCGAGTCCTCACCGGATCCACTTCCAATAGCCTGGACTGTCTCAGGTTCGGTGCAGACCAGAGCTGGGTCAGGGTCCGGTTCAGGAGCGGGTGAAGGCTCAGGTTGGGGTGTGGGCTCGGGGCCGGGAGCGGGCGGGGGAGTAGTTTCATTTTCTGGCTCAGGCCCCGGGGAGCTGGGCGACGGTGCAGGTTCATCCTGTGACGGTGCAGGTTCATCCTGTTTCGTTGGGGCCGCTGACGGACTTGGGCTCGAAGAGTTCGGGCTCGAAGGACTCTGGCTTGACGGCCCCGGCTGAGGCTTATCCTGTTCTGACAACTTGGGTTCGGATGGTCTGGCAGTGGGTCGGGGAGTCGGCTTGGAATCATGAGCAACCGGGTAAGAGTGCCGTGGCGGGGNGGGGCCGAGCCGGCAGCAGGCTTCGGAACTGCTGGCGCGGCAACAATCGCCGGTCCATGCACCCCTTCGATGCGACTGTCACCCGTATCGTGTGACACCTCGTGAGGCATGGCAATTACCCATGGCACTGCATTGCTTGATGCACCCCCACCCGGTGCGTAGGAGGTCATGTCCGGTGTTCCCACCTGGGATGCGGGATTCAGCGGTGTGAGCGTCCATCCTCGAGGATCAACGTGGGACCCATCGCGAATGGTTTCAAAATGCAGATGACAACCCGTTGAGGACCCGGTTGACCCGACGGTCGCCAGAATCTCGCTGACTTCAACGGTAGCCCCGGCTTCAACCGAAATCCCCTCAAGGTGGTTGTAGGTGGTGATCAGCCCGTTGCCGTGATCGATCTCCACTCGATTCCCGCCACCCCAGGGGTGCCACCCGACGGCCCGTACCGTTCCGGCATCCGCCGCATGAACTGACGTACCGCAGGGTGCGGCGAAATCCAGTCCGTAGTGGAACTCGCCCGCCTCGCCGGTGAGCGGGTTGATGCGCTCGCCGAATGGGGAACTGGGGCTCAGTGTTCCCAACGGTGACATGAGTGTTCCCGGCCCGGGGCGGGCGGGGCCGTCGGAGGGAACGCTGGTGACCTGAAGCCCGTTATCAGCTGCCCTGGCCTCCTCCGACGCAATACCGCTGTTGGGTTGACCGGGAACCAGGAAATCCTGCAGTCCGGGAGTTGGGGTGGCTAGCAGTTCGCGGCCCACCCATCCGGTAGGCACAACTGCCGACACGGCAGAGTGGGGTGCCGCGGCTGCCAACTGCCCAGTCGTGCCAGAGAGGGAGCTTTGATACCCGGACCCACAGACCGCTGCCACGGCTACGCACACTGCGAGAGTTGCCCGCGTTGCGGACTTGCGCGGTCCCGGGGTTCTCGGGGCAGTAATTCGTCCGACAGGTGTCACGAGCAGCTCCAGGCAGATCCCCGCTGAGCGAGCTGACCGGCATTTGAAAACCCGTCGGGGCGGAAGCGAATTGGCCCCCACCCACTCACCCCTATGCGGGGAAGTTCTTATGTACCCACTCAGAGTGACGCACCACACCCGGATACGCAACGGCTGGAGAGCATGCATTTGAGAAATCGAATGACTTCCTAGGGTTTTACCAAGCTAGCTCTCTTGAGTGGGTGTGCATATCCTGGACGGCCGGGACTCCTAGGCTGTAGCTTCGGCCAGCACATCCTCGTAGAACGGGTAATCGATGTATCCCTCGGCGCCGTGTGAATAGTAGGTCGCAGGGTCGGGCTCGTTCAGCGGTAGGCCTTCCTGCCACCGGCGGGNGGGCCAGATCCGGGTTCGCGATCGCCTGACGGCCGACGACGACGGCGTCTCCGAGCCGGGATGCGAGGATGCTCTCGGCTTCGTCACGGTCGGTAATCACGCCGAAGCCGCTGTTCACCAGGAAGGGTCCGCCGAAGCGCGAACGGAGTCCCTGGATCAGTGAACCGGCTGGGTCTTCGTGGAGGACGCTCAGGTAAGCGAGGTTGAGGGGTGCGATAGCGTCGACCATTGCGCCATAGGTAGCGAGGATGTCGTCGGGATCTGCGGGTAGCACGTCCCTGCCGCTGGTGCCCGGGGAAATCCGGAGTCCCACCCGCTCGGCGCCGACCGCTGCAACTACCGCCTGGACTACCTCGGCCATGAAACGGGCGCGGTTGGCGGGGGAGCCGCCGTAACCGTCGTCGCGCTGGTTGGTTTCCGGGAACATGAACTGGTGGAGGAGGTAGCCGTTGGCCCCATGAAGCTCAACACCATCCATGCCAGCGTCGATCGCGTTCCGTGATGCCTGGACAAACTCTTCGATGACGCCGGGAAGTTCGTCAGTGGTCAGGGCGTGGGGAATCGGGTACGGCAACTTGCCATCATAGGTTCGGGTTTCGCCATTGATCGCCACAGCGCTCGGAGCAACGACCGTGTGCCCGCCAGTGGTTGCCTCGTGTGTGACCCGTCCGGCATGCATGACCTGGGCAAAGACCCGCCCACCGGCGTCGTGCACAGCAGAAGTGACATTGCGCCAGCCGGCCAACTGTTCCGCTGTCACTAGGCCTGGCTGGCCAGGGAAGCCTCGGCCGGCGTCACTCGGGTAAGTGCCCTCGGTGACGATCAGCCCCAATGATGCGCGCTGCCGGTAGTGCTCAACCACGAGAGGGCCAGGAACGCCCTCCCTGCTCGAGCGGACCCGGGTGAGAGGGGCCATGACGATACGGTTGGGCAGTTCCATGGCACCAATGGTGAGCGGGGTGAAGAGAGTCACGAGCAGCACTTTCCGTTGTAAATAGGTTCTGCAAGGGGCAACCCCGTCCACGTCCGACCTATTCCGGGGGCCCGTGTAGGCGGGAATAGCTAGCCACGGATATCGCTTACCTAGCTGTCACCCCGTAGGCCCTTTCGGGATGCTCAGAGGGGGCCCAATTATGCGTAATCGTGCAACAATATCTCCTGCACATTGGTCAGGAATTTCATGGTTATACTCGGTGGCTGCATCAACCACACAGCTTCAGCGATTTTCAAGAGAACGGCACCGGAATGGCAACGGATTACGACGCACCACGCAACAACGATGAGGACAAGGAAGCCGAGTCCCTCGAAGCCCTTCAGGCTAACCGTGGCAGCAAATCCCAGTCGGCTTCAGTTGACGTCGAGGATGCCGACACTGCCGAAGGGATTGACCTTCCCGGTGCGGATCTTTCGGGTGAGGAACTCCTGATCCAGGTAATTCCGCCGCAGGATGATGAGTTCACCTGCTCCTCCTGTTTCCTGGTCCGCCACCGCAGCCAGGTTGCCCGCCAGAAGGGCGACCTCCTGTTCTGCCGGGAATGCGAAGGCTAACCACCAGAAGACTTCTCCACTGCGCCGTCGACGGACCACCCCTCGGTCTGTCGACGATGCAGCGTGAGGATCGGGTGTGACGGCTAGTGGCCCAGCAGATCCTCATCGGCATGGCTGAGGGGCGAACCGCCAAGGTTGGCGCTGTCGTCGCTGCCATCGATCTCTGATTCGTCAGCGGGATCGCCGAAATCGACGTCCGCGGCGGCTTCGCCCAGCGTCGGTACGGCGTCGTCGCCCTCAGATCCATCGCGCAGTACCTGCTCAGCAACGGTGCCTTCCGCGGTCACCGTCGCAGCCGGCTCGTCCTGAAGTAGCGGGTCGTTTCGCCACTGGTCAGGGTTGTCTTCCGCAGCTCCCGGGTAGTTGTCGGGCTGTCCCGAAGCCACCGGATCCAGCTCCTCGGCTTCCGCTGTATCGATTGCGTCGGTGATACTCAGTTCCTCTTCGGGGAGGTTTGATTCAGTCATGACATGCACCTTTCGAGTCAACACGTGAACTACCCAGCCTACTGACCTCTTGGCGGAGGAGATAGTTTTATCGCGGTCAGACCGGTTCAATAGAGGTATGAGAACCCACACATCAAGCAAGGAAAAGACCAGCGCTGACCTGTATCGCCAGATAGCTGTCACTGCCAGCTTGATCTTCTGCCTGGTGGGATCGATGATCGGTGTCGGAGTCTTCGGCGGGACGCCCATCGCAGAGGCAGCTGGCGGGGCATTGGGCACGGATGCCACCCTTCTGGCCCCGGCGAGTGCTGCATTTTCCATCTGGTCAGTGGTGTACGCGGGCTTGGTGGCTTACACCGTCTGGCAATGGTTGCCGTCACAGCGATCCGCGCAGCGGCAACGATCGCTCGGCTGGATGGTCGCAGTGTCAATGGTGTTGAACGCGGTCTGGATTCTGAGCATCCAGGCCGGGTGGCTCAATGCGAGTGTGCCGGTGATTCTGGTGCTGCTTGCAGTCCTGACCGTCTTATTTCTGCGCTACAGCGGCCGGCCAGCATCATCGTGGCCTGAGGCAGTGATTGTCGATGGCACGCTGGGCCTGTATCTTGGCTGGGTCTGCGTAGCGGTGTGCGCGAACATCGCTGCAGCGCTGACCGCTGCAGGCTTCGACGGGTTTGGCTTGAACAAAGAAGTTTGGGCTGTCGCTATCCTTGCCGTCGTTGCACTGGTTGGCCTAGGGCTGGCGCTCAAAGGCAAGGGTCGTCTCGCCGTCGCGGCGGCTATTGGTTGGGGACTCACCTGGATCGCGGTTGGGCGCACCAGCGGCGACATGGAATCGGCGACGACGTCGATCGCTGCCGCCGTCGTGGCGGCAATCGTCCTGCTTGCAACAGTCATCATCAGGGTGCGCTCCCGCAGCCATGCAGGAGCGGCGACTTCCGCGCTGCGGTAGAGCTTCGCGCCCCGCCTCTGGCTGCGCCGCACCCCTGGCCGCGCCCCGTCCAGCCCAGCCCCGTATCCTCTGGCCGCACCCGCCCGCCAGAGCCCCGCATCCTCTGGCCGCACCCACCCGGCCAGAGGTGACATGTGGTGGGCCGACGGCTTTTTGAATCACCAGATCTCACGTCTGGGGCGGAGCTGCTAGGCACGCTGGGGCTGCCCAGGGGGCGGTGCTGGCTCAATGGGTGCTTCTAGAAGGGCGGGGGCATGTCGGCTGGTGGGGCTGGTGGTGGGTCGGCGGTGGTGAGGTAGGTTTCACCGGCAGGCGAGATCGCGATGATGGTCCCGGGCTCGGGTTGTTGGTAGTGCCAGTAGCCTTCGGTTTTGAACATGTGGTGACGTTTACACAGGGCCGCCAGGTTCCCGTAGGACGTTTTGCCGCCTTGGGACCAGGGGGTGGTGTGGTCGAGTTCGCAGAACACCGCCAACCGGTTACA
>NZ_ASZW01000231.1:0-10168 GCF_000468215.1 Arthrobacter sp. CAL618
CTGTTGTTTGAGAACTCAATAGTGTGCCATGTTTGTTGATACCGATTGTTTTATTGATTGGTTGAATTTGGCTGCATGATGCCACCCCGTGGTGTTGTGTGGTTGTTTTTGGCTGGTTTCGAATTTTGCGCGTGCCTGTTTACTGGTTTTTCCTGGTGGTGGGTGCGTGTCTGTAATGCATTTACGGAGAGTTTGATCCTGGCTCAGGATGAACGCTGGCGGCGTGCTTAACACATGCAAGTCGAACGATGATCCCAGCTTGCTGGGGGATTAGTGGCGAACGGGTGAGTAACACGTGAGTAACCTGCCCTTGACTCTGGGATAAGCCTGGGAAACCGGGTCTAATACTGGATATGACCTTCTGGCGCATGCCATGTTGGTGGAAAGCTTTATTGCGGTTTTGGATGGACTCGCGGCCTATCAGCTTGTTGGTGGGGTAATGGCCTACCAAGGCGACGACGGGTAGCCGGCCTGAGAGGGTGGACGGCCACACTGGGACTGAGACACGGCCCAGACTCCTACGGGAGGCAGCAGTGGGGAATATTGCACAATGGGCGCAAGCCTGATGCAGCGACGCCGCGTGGGGGATGAAGGCCTTCGGGTTGTAAACCTCTTTCAGTAGGGAAGAAGCGAAAGTGACGGTACCTGCAGAAGAAGCGCCGGCTAACTACGTGCCAGCAGCCGCGGTAATACGTAGGGCGCAAGCGTTATCCGGAATTATTGGGCGTAAAGAGCTCGTAGGCGGTTTGTCGCGTCTGCCGTGAAAGTCCGGGGCTTAACTCCGGATCTGCGGTGGGTACGGGCAGACTAGAGTGATGTAGGGGAGACTGGAATTCCTGGTGTAGCGGTGAAATGCGCAGATATCAGGAGGAACACCGATGGCGAAGGCAGGTCTCTGGGCATTAACTGACGCTGAGGAGCGAAAGCATGGGGAGCGAACAGGATTAGATACCCTGGTAGTCCATGCCGTAAACGTTGGGCACTAGGTGTGGGGGACATTCCACGTTTTCCGCGCCGTAGCTAACGCATTAAGTGCCCCGCCTGGGGAGTACGGCCGCAAGGCTAAAACTCAAAGGAATTGACGGGGGCCCGCACAAGCGGCGGAGCATGCGGATTAATTCGATGCAACGCGAAGAACCTTACCAAGGCTTGACATGAACTGGAACAGCGCAGAGATGTGTTGGCCGCTTGCGGCCGGTTTACAGGTGGTGCATGGTTGTCGTCAGCTCGTGTCGTGAGATGTTGGGTTAAGTCCCGCAACGAGCGCAACCCTCGTTCTATGTTGCCAGCGCGTTATGGCGGGGACTCATAGGAGACTGCCGGGGTCAACTCGGAGGAAGGTGGGGACGACGTCAAATCATCATGCCCCTTATGTCTTGGGCTTCACGCATGCTACAATGGCCGGTACAAAGGGTTGCGATACTGTGAGGTGGAGCTAATCCCAAAAAGCCGGTCTCAGTTCGGATTGAGGTCTGCAACTCGACCTCATGAAGTCGGAGTCGCTAGTAATCGCAGATCAGCAACGCTGCGGTGAATACGTTCCCGGGCCTTGTACACACCGCCCGTCAAGTCACGAAAGTTGGTAACACCCGAAGCCGGTGGCCTAACCCCCTTGTGGGGAGGGAGCTGTCGAAGGTGGGACCGGCGATTGGGACTAAGTCGTAACAAGGTAGCCGTACCGGAAGGTGCGGCTGGATCACCTCCTTTCTAAGGAGCACCTCGAATGACGCGCCGATCCTGTGTGGTTGGTGTGGGGTTCGTAGGAGTATGGCCTATTGCGCGGGCGTTTGTTCCGCGGTGGGCTGCTCAAGGGTGGAATATCAATGGATAGGTGCCTGGTGGCGCTGGCTGGTTGCAGAGTACGATCGCCTTTTGGTGGTGTGGAAATGGTTCTGGTTGGTGGTGATTGGGTTATCGTATGGCACACTGTTGGGTCCTGAAATAACAGGGCTCTGATTGTCGTGGACAAGTGTTCTGCTGGTTTGGTGCGTCGTTGTGGCGTGTCGGGTTGGTGGGGTGTTGTTTGTGGGGGTTGGGGTGCTGGGGTTTCTGGTTTTTCCCTGCCATGGCAGCGGGATCCTCGTGTTTGGGGGTTTTGGTTGGTGGTGTGGGGTTGTTGGTTGAGAACTGCATAGTGGACGAGAGCATCTTAAAAATAAGAAGCAATTTCAAAAAATCTTGGTTTCAGACTTTTAGTTTGATGCCATGGTTTTCTCGATATGTTTTTTGATCTTTTGTGGTCAAGTTTTTAAGGGCACACGGTGGATGCCTTGGCATCAAGAGCCGAAGAAGGACGTGGGAATCTGCGATAAGCCTGGGGGAGTCGATAACCGGACTGTGAGCCCAGGATTTCCGAATGGGGAAACCCCGCCTGGCCAGCGATGGACCGGGTGACCCGCATCTGAACACATAGGGTGCGTGGAGGGAACGTGGGGAAGTGAAACATCTCAGTACCCACAGGAAGAGAAAACAATAGTGATTCCGTTAGTAGTGGCGAGCGAACGCGGATGAGGCTAAACCAGTGGTGTGTGATAGCCGGCGGGCGTTGCATCACTGGGGTTGCGGGACTTTCCGTTCTGATTCTGCCGGATCAGTGAAATGAGTGCAGGCGTATAGGTGAACGGTCTTGAAAGGCCGGCCGGAGAGGGTGTAAGTCCCGTAACCGTAATGCGTGCTGCCGTTTGGAGAGTATCCCAAGTAGTACGGGGCCCGAGAAATCCCGTGCGAATCTGCCAGGACCACCTGGTAAGCCTAAATACTCCTTGATGACCGATAGCGGACAAGTACCGTGAGGGAAAGGTGAAAAGTACCCCGGGAGGGGAGTGAAACAGTACCTGAAACCGTGTGCCTACAATCCGTCAGAGCGTTGCCATCCTTTCGGGGGTGGTGGTGTGATGGCGTGCCTTTTGAAGAATGAGCCTGCGAGTTAGTGTTACGTCGCGAGGTTAACCCGTGTGGGGAAGCCGTAGCGAAAGCGAGTCTGAATAGGGCGAGTGAGTGGCGTGATCTAGACCCGAAGCGAAGTGATCTACCCATGGCCAGGTTGAAGCGACGGTAAGACGTCGTGGAGGACCGAACCCACTTCAGTTGAAAATGGAGGGGATGAGCTGTGGGTAGGGGTGAAAGGCCAATCAAACTTCGTGATAGCTGGTTCTCCCCGAAATGCATTTAGGTGCAGCGTTGCGTGTTTCTTACCGGAGGTAGAGCTACTGGATGGCTAATGGGCCCTACAAGGTTACTGACGTCAGCCAAACTCCGAATGCCGGTAAGTGAGAGCGCAGCAGTGAGACTGTGGGGGATAAGCTTCATAGTCGAGAGGGAAACAGCCCAGACCACCAACTAAGGCCCCTAAGCGTGTGCTAAGTGGGAAAGGATGTGGAGTTGCGAAGACAACCAGGAGGTTGGCTTAGAAGCAGCCATCCTTGAAAGAGTGCGTAATAGCTCACTGGTCAAGTGATTCCGCGCCGACAATGTAGCGGGGCTCAAGTACACCGCCGAAGTTGTGGATTTCAGATATTAGCTAAGCCGGAGACTTGTTCTCCTGAGTTCAGGCGTCTGGAGTGGTAGGGGAGCGTCGTGTGGGCGGTGAAGTCGCGGTGTAAACCAGCGGTGGAGCCTACACGAGTGAGAATGCAGGCATGAGTAGCGAAAGACGGGTGAGAAACCCGTCCGCCGAATGATCAAGGGTTCCAGGGTCAAGCTAATCTGCCCTGGGTAAGTCGGGACCTAAGGCGAGGCCGACAGGCGTAGTCGATGGACAACGGGTTGATATTCCCGTACCGGCGAAAAACCGCCCATACTGAGCAGGGGATACTAACCGCCCAATACCTGACCGCCCACCCTTCGGGGTGACGTGGTTTTTGGTGGAGCGCGGGACCTGATCCTGGGAGGTAAGCGTATTAACAGGTGTGACGCAGGAAGGTAGCCGGGCCGGGCGATGGTTGCCCCGGTCTAAGGATGTAGGAGGGACCATAGGCAAATCCGTGGTCCTGGTTTTGATACCGTCTCTGAGACCCGATGGGCCCCGTTATGCGGGGATCCGGTGATCCTATGCTGCCTAGAAAAGCATCGGCGCGAGGTTTTAGCCGCCCGTACCCCAAACCGACACAGGTGATCAGGTAGAGAATACTAAGGCGATCGAGAGAATTATGGTTAAGGAACTCGGCAAAATGCCCCCGTAACTTCGGGAGAAGGGGGGCCTCACCCGTGACCAACACTTGCTGTTGTGAGCGTTGTGGGGCCGCAGAGACCAGGGGGAAGCGACTGTTTACTAAAAACACAGGTCCGTGCGAAGTCGCAAGACGATGTATACGGACTGACTCCTGCCCGGTGCTGGAAGGTTAAGAGGACCGGTTAGTGCCCTTCGGGGTGCGAAGCTGGGAATTTAAGCCCCAGTAAACGGCGGTGGTAACTATAACCATCCTAAGGTAGCGAAATTCCTTGTCGGGTAAGTTCCGACCTGCACGAATGGAGTAACGACTTCCCCGCTGTCTCAACCATAAGCTCGGCGAAATTGCACTACGAGTAAAGATGCTCGTTACGCGCAGCAGGACGGAAAGACCCCGAGACCTTCACTATAGTTTGGTATTGGTGTTCGGTGTGGCTTGTGTAGGATAGGTGGGAGACTGTGAACCCTGGACGCTAGTTCAGGGGGAGTCATCGTTGAAATACCACTCTGGTCATACTGGATATCTAACTTCGGCCCGTAATCCGGGTCAGGGACAGTGCCTGATGGGTAGTTTAACTGGGGCGGTTGCCTCCTAAAAAGTAACGGAGGCGCCCAAAGGTTCCCTCAGCCTGGTTGGCAATCAGGTGTCGAGTGTAAGTGCACAAGGGAGCTTGACTGTGAGAGAGACATCTCAAGCAGGGACGAAAGTCGGGACTAGTGATCCGGCGGTACATTGTGGAATGGCCGTCGCTCAACGGATAAAAGGTACCTCGGGGATAACAGGCTGATCTTGCCCAAGAGTCCATATCGACGGCATGGTTTGGCACCTCGATGTCGGCTCGTCGCATCCTGGGGCTGGAGTAGGTCCCAAGGGTTGGGCTGTTCGCCCATTAAAGCGGTACGCGAGCTGGGTTTAGAACGTCGTGAGACAGTTCGGTCCCTATCCGCTGCGCGCGCAGGAAATTTGAGAAGGGCTGTCCTTAGTACGAGAGGACCGGGACGGACGAACCTCTGGTGTGTCAGTTGTACTGCCAAGTGCACCGCTGATTAGCTACGTTCGGATGGGATAACCGCTGAAAGCATCTAAGCGGGAAGCCTGCTTCGAGATGAGATTTCCATACACATTTGTGTGAGAGGCCCCCAGCCAGACCACTGGGTTGATAGGCCGGACGTGGAAGCAAGGACTAACGACTTGTGAAGCTGACCGGTACTAATAAGCCGATAACTTACACCACACACACCACCCGTGAACGGCATCAAAAGACGTTCACACCAAGGATGGTGTAAAGATATGCTGCTTTCGTCCACTATGCGGTTCCCAACCAACAACAGGAACCAAAAAACACAACACAATACAGGTATATACTGTTCAAGTTGTAACCAAAAAAACTTCCCACCCCACACGGCTCACACAGCCAGTGCAGGGGAACGGGTAAAAGGGTTACGGCGGTCACAGCGTGGGGGAAACGCCCGGTCCCATTCCGAACCCGGAAGCTAAGACCCACAGCGCCGATGGTACTGCACCCGAGAGAGTGTGGGAGAGTAGGACACCGCCGGACAACCATTAGACGAAAGGCCCCACCACCGGTGGGGCCTTTCGCACTTAACCCACCACACCCCAAACACACCTGATGCAGGCCCTACAATGGGTAGGGCGGCGAAGCATGCCACCCACACAGATTCATAGAGAAACCGAACGGAAACCGCACCAGTGCCGGCTCCGTTTGTAATGAGAGGAACCGCGTAGCCATGGCCGACCAAGACCGCAATCACGGAGCGGACCGGGCAGACCGACGGCCCGATCGATCAGGTACCCAGGGCGGCCGGTCGGTTGGCAAGCAGAGCGACGCCCCCCGGAGCTCGGCCTCCCGCGATGATAGGGCGGGTGGGTATCGGGGAGCACGTCCGAACACCGGCGNCATCAGCCGGCCGCGGTGCCAGCCAGGGCAGGGGCAGCGGTCCACGTGACGAAAACCGTGGCGGCTCCGAGCGCGCCGAGAGTGGGAAGCGTTCCTTCAACGCCCGGGACCTCCGCAGCGCCAACCGTCCAGACCGCGAACGGTCCCCAAATATCGATGAGGATGTCACTGGCGCTGAACTGGATCGGGTGACCCGGGCGCAGATCCGCAACCTTGAAGAAAAGAGCGCCGAGTGGGTGGCCCGCCACCTCGTGATGGCGGGCCGTCTGCTTGAGGATGAGCCCGAACTGGCATTCCAGCACGCCCTGGCGGCCAGCCGCCGCGGTGGCAGGCTCGCCGTCGTGCGTGAAGCAGTGGGCCTGACCGCCTACGCTGCCGGACACTACGGTGAGGCGCTCCGTGAGTTCCGCACCTATCGCCGGATCAGCGGTTCGAACGACCACCTTCCGGTCATGGCCGACTGTGAACGTGGGCTGGGCCGCCCCGACCGCGCCCTTGATCTTGCTCAATCAGAGGAGGCCGAAGGGCTGAGTTCTGCGGGCAAGGTGGAACTGGCCATGGTGGTCTCCGGGGCTCGCTCAGACCTGTTGCAGCACGATGCCGCGGTCGCCGCACTGGAAATCAGCCAGCTCGACCGCAACCGTGCGTTCAGCTACAGCCCACGGCTGTTTCGCGCCTACGCTGAGGCCTTGGCGGCGGTTGGCCGTACCGCCGAAGCAGAGCAGTGGCGCCGTCAGGCCGGGATCGCCGACAGCGCTCTGGGGTTGGGCGAGTTCGCCGAGCCGGACATCGTTGATCTCGGCGGTGACGATGAGGAGGTCCCCGATGCCTCGGCCGCCCGTCGGCGGGTTGCTTCGGCTCCCACCGGCAGTCCCGGGACCACCTCGCTGACTGAACGCCGGCCGGGAACAGGCGACGCCCCCGCAGCCGACAGTGAGCCGGACACCGTCACTGGGTCGGACGCCGTCACTGAGTCGGAGGACGAACCGCGTCTCGAAGCGAAGTCGGCCGGTCAGGAAGCGGCGGAAGCGGCAGCCGCCCAGCAGTCCGTGGAAACGCCGGGCGCCCCCGACGACGTCCCGGAGGAGGAGGTGCGCCGCGCACCTGCCACCTGGCGTTCACTCAACCGGCCCGCTCCAATTCGCACCAGCCCCGAAGGCGGGCAGGACACCGAAAGGCACCATGACTGAGGCTTCCCTGATCTCGTCCTACGATGCACTCTTAGCCGATCTGGATGGTGTCGTCTACGCGGGACCCAACGCCATTCCTGGTGCGGTGGAGTCCCTGGAACGTTTGGCGGACATCGAAGTCGCCCTCGCCTACATCACCAACAACGCGTCCCGGTCAGCCGAACAGGTTGCAGCACACCTGCGCGAGCTGGGTGCTCCGGCGACGGCGGCCCAGGTGTTCGGGTCGGCGTTTGCCGGGGCTGAGCTCCTGGCCACACTGGTGCCCGCCGGGTCGACCGTCCTGGTCACCGGCAGCCAGACCCTGGTCGACCAGGTCAAGGCGCAGGGTTTGGTCCCAGTCACCTCCGCTGAGCCAACTCCTGATGCAGTCATTCAGGGCTTCGACCCCAACCTGGGGTGGAAGGATCTGGCTGAGGCTGCCTACGCGGTGGCGGGTGGTGCGGTGTGGGTAGCAACCAACACGGACCTGTCCATTCCGCAGCTCCGCGGAATCGCCCCCGGCAACGGGTCGCTGGTCGCGGCGGTCACCGCCGCCACCGGTAGCACCCCCGCGGTCGCCGGCAAACCCGAAGCGGCGTTGTTCACCACTGCCGCCAAGCACCTCGGTGTCTCTCGCCCACTGGTGGTTGGAGACCGGCTCGATACCGACATTCTGGGCGGAAACCGTGCCCGGATGGACACTGCCCTGGTGCTCACCGGCGTCGACACGGTGCGGACGGCGCTGGCGGCTGTCGCCGGTCAGCGTCCCAAGTACCTCCTGGCCGACCTTGAGGGCCTCTACGAGCCGTACCCGGAAATCAGCCACAGCGACGGCGTGTACCGGTGCGGGGCGTCGTCGGCGATGGTCGACGACGGAACGGTCCACCTGACCGGGGACCTGGCGAACCTCGACACCTGGCGTGCCGCCTGCAGCGCCTGGTGGAGCGCTAATCCTGACCCTGCGACCGCCGCACTGCCCGCCCTGCAGTCCGCGGGCAGCCCGGTTCTCGCCGATTCCGCAGGTCGCTGATGACTGGCGCTGCCCCGAGTGTGCCGTCACCTGAAGACAGCGTGGATCACGCTGCAATAGATGACGCCGCAATAGACGACGCTGAAATAGACCATGCCGCAACGGTTGGCGAGGGCCCGGACTTTCCCCGCAGGGCGGAGACCAGCGGGGACACCAGCGTGGATGGGCTGACCGCTCATCTGGCCGACATCCCGGGCCTCCCCATTGACGACCACAACCGCCTGTACACGGGGCTCCATGACGGCCTGCTTGCCGAGCTCAACGCCGATCCGCCCAAAGCCCATGACGCGCCTTGACCAGGCTCTGGTGGCCCGAGGGCTGGCACGGTCCAGGTCGCACGCCGCCCAGCTCATCGCCGCCGGCCGGGTGCGCCGCGCCGGCGTCATCCAGGCCAAGGCCGCCAGTAAGGTCCAGGATTTTGAGGAGCTGGCAGTCGACGACGGCGGTGCCCCCGACTTCGTGAGCCGTGCCGGGGTGAAACTTGACGGGGCGCTGCGGTCTTTCACCGGGGTCGCTGTGGAGGGGAAACGGTGCCTCGACGCTGGCGCCTCCACGGGCGGCTTCACCGAGGTGCTCCTGCGCGCTGGCGCCTCCCGTGTGGCAGCCGTCGACGTCGGGCACGGCCAGCTCGTTGCGGACCTGCGCCGGGACCCACGGGTCGACGTCGTCGAGGGGCTAAACGTGCGTCAACTGGAGCCCGACGCCATCGGAGGCCAGGTCGATCTGACGGTCGCGGACCTGTCCTTCATTTCCCTCACCCTGGTGCTGCTCCCACTCGCCCGGGCCACCAAACCCGGCGGTGACATGGTGCTGCTCATCAAACCCCAGTTCGAAGTGGGCAAGGGAAAACTGAACTCCAGCGGGGTGGTGGCAACCGAACCGGAACGGCGCCGCGCCGTCGGACAGGTGATCGGGAGGGCCCTGGCCCACGGACTGACCGTGTCGGGGCTGATTCGCAGTCAACTACCGGGTCAGGACGGAAATGTTGAGTTCTTTGTGTGGATAACAGTGCCGACCGGCCCGTTGGTGCCTAGGATCGAAGGGGAGCTTGATCGCATGACCCGGCAGGTGCTGGACTCCAGCACTGCTTTTACTGATGCCCGGCTAGTTACCGGCACGCCAGACGGCGCACGGGATACGACGGAGCTTCAATGACACGACGGATACTGGTCCTTGCCCACACCGGGCGGCACGACGCGATGGCGGCTGCCCAGGAAGCCTGCACGCAGCTGCACCAGTCAGGGTTGGTCCCCGTCATGCGGGATGAGGAACTGAAGGACATCCAGGACGAGTACGGGGTGCTCACCGCGCCCACCGAAACCCTAGGCGTCGACGTCGGACTCGACGAGGTTGAGCTGGGGATGGTCCTGGGCGGCGATGGGACCATTCTCCGCGCCGCAGAACTGGTCCGCGGCTCCGAGGTCCCCCTTCTCGGCGTCAACCTCGGGCACGTCGGGTTCCTCGCCGAAAGTGAACGGGCCGACCTCACCGAGACGGTGCGCCGGGTGGTGGACCGTGATTACACCGTCGAAGAGCGGATGACCATCGACGTCCAGGTGTGGCGCGGTGACGTCCTCGCAGCCCAGACCTGGGCGCTGAACGAGGCGGCCGTCGAGAAGGCCAGCCGCGAACGGATGATCGAGGTGGTGATGGAGGTTGATGGGCGACCCCTCAGCTCGTTCGGGTGTGACGGTGTGGTGATGGCAACACCCACGGGGTCGACCGCCTACGCCTTCTCCTCCGGCGGACCCGTGGTCTGGCCCGAGGTGGAAGCCCTGCTGATGGCGCCGATCAGTGCCCACGCCCTCTTCACCAAACCACTGGTGATCGCGCCGACGTCGGTCCTCGCCGTGGAGATCCTCACCCGCACCGACGCGGCGGG
>NZ_ASZW01000231.1:10178-11545 GCF_000468215.1 Arthrobacter sp. CAL618
CCTGCCGCCCGGCGCCCGGGTGGAAGTCCGCCGTGCAGCTACCCCGGTCCGGTTGGCTCGCACCCAACTCACCCCCTTCTCCGAGCGACTCGTGAAGAAGTTCTCGCTCCCCACCCAGGGCTGGCGTGGCCCGACCAGTCATGCAGGAGGTACCGGCCAGTGATCGAAGAAATCCGCATCCGCGACCTTGGCGTCATCACCGATGCCACACTGCACCTGGGCGGCGGTTTCACCGTAGTGACCGGTGAAACCGGTGCCGGCAAGACGATGGTGATCACCGCTCTGGGGCTGCTGCTCGGCGCGCGGGCCGACGCCGGTGCCGTACGTCTCGGAGCGAAAGCCGCTTCGGCCGAGGCGGTCCTCCGGATCGCCCCGCACAGCACCGCCGCACTGCGTGCCGCGGAAGCGGGCGGGGAATTGGACGAGTCGGAGGGCTCGGCTGAGCTGATCGTCGCACGCACTGTCAATGGTGATGGACGGAGTCGCGCGTACGTCGGCGGCAGGTCAGCCCCGGCGGGGGTGCTCGCTGAGCTGGGATCGGCGCTGGTGGTAGTCCACGGCCAGTCCGATCAGCTACGCCTGAAAACCACTGCGGCCCAGCGGGAAGCGCTGGACAAATTCGCGGGGGCCCCACTGGCTGAGGTGCTGGGACGCTATCAGGTGAGTTACCGTCGCCTGCAGGAGGCGGCCGCCGAGCTGGAGCAACTCCTGACCGACTCGCGGGAGCGGGTCAGGGAGGCCGAATCACTGCAGGCCGCGCTCGAGGAAATTGACGCCGTCGCACCGCAGCCGGGTGAGGATGACAACCTGAAGGCGGAGTCCATCCGTCTGGGCCACGTCGAGGAGCTTCGGACCGCGGCGTTCAAAGCCCACCAGGCGCTCGTCTCGGGTGAATTCGCCGACGACCAGGACGCCACAGTGCTCGTGGATGCCGCCAAACGCCAACTGGAATCGGCGGGGGACCATGACCCAGCCCTGGCCGCGCTGGCTGGGCGACTCGCCGAAGTGGGCTACATCCTCACCGATATTTCAACCGAACTGTCGGGCTATAGCGCCTCCCTCGACAGCGACGGACCCGGCCGGCTGGCCGAAGTCGAATCGCGACGGGCCGAACTGGCCGTCCTCATCCGCAAGTACGCGCCCAGCATCGACGAGGTGCTTGACTGGGCTGCGGCCGGGCAGCTCCGGCTCGGTGAGCTAGGCGACGACTCCACCCGGATCGAGGCGCTGGGGAAGGAGATTGCCGCCCTTGAGCAGACGGTGGGTGCGCAGGCCGAGGAACTCACCGCCCTGCGCACCGTCGCCGCCGCCACGCTCGCAGAGCGGGTCACCGACGAACTGTCGGCACTCGCCATGGCGGCGGCCAG
>NZ_ASZW01000231.1:11551-16314 GCF_000468215.1 Arthrobacter sp. CAL618
CCAGCCTGGTCATCGACGTGACGGCAGGGGAGCGCACCCTGTTCGGCGCCGACTCGATCGCGTTCCTGCTACAGCCACACCCCGGCTCGGCCGCGCGGCCGCTGGGGAAGGGCGCGTCGGGCGGTGAACTCTCCCGGGTGATGCTCGCAATCGAAGTGGTGCTGGCCGCCGTCGACCCCGTACCGACCTTCGTGTTCGACGAGGTGGACGCGGGAGTGGGCGGCAAAGCGGCGGTGGAAATCGGGCGACGACTCGCCATGCTCGCCGAACACGTCCAGGTGATTGTGGTCACCCATCTGCCCCAGGTGGCGGCGTTCGCGTCCCAACACATCAGGGTGACCAAGAACGTGTCGGCGACCGCCGCCGGCGACGGTGTCACGGCCAGCGACGTCGAAGTCCTGCCCGAAGCGGAGCGGGTGCGGGAGCTGGCACGCATGCTTGCCGGGCAGGAGGAGTCGGCGTCGGCCCAGGCACACGCCGAGGAACTGCTCGCAGACGCAGCGCGGACCGCCTCGAAGTGCTAGGCTCGAACTCCGTGGTGCAATCAACAAATTCCCGGTTCCAGAAGTCCGCCAAGACTACCAAGCACGTCTTCGTGACGGGTGGCGTAGCCTCCTCCCTCGGGAAGGGACTCACCGCTTCAAGCCTCGGTCATCTTCTCCGTGCGCGTGGCTTATCAGTCACGATGCAGAAGCTCGACCCGTATCTCAACGTGGACCCGGGCACCATGAACCCGTTCCAGCACGGCGAGGTCTTCGTGACCGACGACGGCGCTGAAACGGACCTCGACATCGGCCACTACGAGCGTTTCCTCGATGAAAGCCTTGACGGCTCGGCGAACGTCACGACCGGCCAGATCTACTCGACGGTCATCGCCAAGGAACGCCGCGGCGAATACCTCGGCGACACCGTCCAGGTCATCCCGCACATCACCGACGAGATCAAGCGCCGGATGCGGTTGCCTTCCGAACCCGTCGAAGCCAAGAAGGCGCCCGACGTCATCATCACCGAGATCGGTGGCACCGTCGGCGACATTGAGTCGCAGCCGTTCCTTGAGGCTGCCCGCCAGGTACGCCAGGACATTGGCCGCAACAACGTGTTCTTCCTGCACGTCTCCCTGGTGCCCTACATCGGCCCCTCCCAGGAACTGAAAACGAAGCCAACCCAGCACTCGGTGGCGATGCTCCGATCCATCGGCATCCAGCCGGATGCCATCGTGATCCGCTCGGACCGCGAAATTCCGGACGCCATGCGGGAAAAGATCGGTCGCATGTGCGACGTCGACGTCGACGCCGTCGTCAATGCCGCCGACGCCGCGAGCATCTACGACATTCCGAAGACCCTGCACGCACAGGGCCTCGACGCGTACATTGTGCAGGCCCTTGACCTGAAGTTCAAGGACGTCAACTGGACCAAGTGGAACAAACTTCTCGACGCCGTCCACCACCCCAAACACACCGTCGAAATTGCCCTGGTGGGCAAGTACATCGACCTGCCGGACGCCTACCTGTCGGTGACTGAGGCGCTGCGCGCTGGCGGTTTCGCCAACAAGTCCAAGGTGATCATCCGCTGGGTGCCCTCGGACGACTGCGACACCCCCGAAGGAGCGGCGCAGGCCCTCGACGGAGCCGACGCCATCTGCGTGCCGGGCGGCTTCGGTATCCGCGGCCTCGAAGGCAAACTCGGTGCCCTCAAGTACGCCCGAGAAAACTCGGTCCCCACGCTGGGACTCTGCCTCGGGTTGCAGTGCATGGTCATCGAATACGCCCGCAACGTGGTGGGCCTTGAAGGCGCATCCTCGAGTGAGTTTGATCCCGACACCGAGTTCCCGGTCATCGCGACCATGGCCGAGCAGTTGCACATTGTCGACGGCGACGGCGACATGGGCGGCACCATGCGCCTCGGCCTGTGGGAAGCGAAGCTCGACGAAGGTTCAGTGGTGGCCCGCACCTACGGGAAAACCACTGTGAGCGAACGCCACCGCCACCGCTACGAGGTCAACAATGACTTCCGTGAGCAGATCTCGGCCGCCGGCATGGTGTTCTCCGGAACGTCCCCCGACGGCAAGCTGGTCGAGTTTGTTGAACTGCCAAAGAGCGTCCACCCGTACTATGTGGCCACCCAGGCGCACCCCGAGCTGAGCTCACGCCCCACCCGGCCGCACCCGCTGTTCGCCGGACTGGTAAAGGCTGCACTGCTCCGCCGCGGGGTCAAGGCCTAACATGAGCCAGGGGGCGGACATGGACGAATCGGCGCAGCCGCTGGGTGACCAGCAGAGCCCCCGGCGTTTGCTGGACTCCACGGTGGTCTACGAGGGCAGGATCTGGAACGTCGTCAGCGACACGTTCTCCCTAACCGATGACGGCCACGGCGAACCGCTGGTGCGTGACTATATCGAGCATCCCGGTGCTGTGGCGGTATTGGCCCTGAACGACGCCGGGCAGGTGCTGTTGATCAACCAGTACCGCCACCCGGTGCGGATGACGCTCTGGGAAATCCCGGCGGGCCTGCTCGATGTTCCTGATGAGGACTTTGTGGCGGCTGCAGCGCGGGAGCTCGCCGAGGAGGCGGACCTCACTGCTGAGCGGTGGAACGTCCTGACCGACCTGTTCCTGTCACCCGGGTCCTCCAGTGAAGCGTTGCGTATCTATCTGGCGCGGGGCGTCGCGGAGATCCACCCTGATGCGCGCCACGAACGCACCCACGAGGAAGCCGAAATTGAGCTGGCGTGGGTTGACCTGGACGAGGCAGTCGCCGCCGTCCTGGCCGGTAGAATCCACAGCCCTTCGGCAATCGCAGCGATTCTCGCCGCGTCAGTGGCACGGAACTCCGGCTACGAACAACTGCGACCCGCCGACGAGCCCTGGCCTGAACACTCCAGCCAGCACCACACCTGGCCCAACGGATCGGTCCTGAAGGGCTGACGATGGCGGTTCCTGCAACGAGGACCGCAGTGGACGAGCTGCGGGAAACCGGCCCCGGACGGCTCATGAGCGAATACCTTCAGCACATGGCAGTGGAACGTGGCCTGTCGGTCAACACCCTTGCCGCGTACCGGCGTGACCTGTTGAGGTATCACCGGTTTCTGGCGGCCCGTTCAGTCACCGACGTGCAGCGGATCACCCGGCATGACATCTCGGCGTTCGCGCAGGCCCTGTCCACCGGTTCTGATGGCCTCGCCCCGTTGAGTCCGCGGTCCGCCGCGCGCACCGTGGTCGCGGTCCGTGGCCTGCACCGGTTCTGGGCCCTCGAGGGCATCTGTACCGCCGATCCCGCCCACGACATTCACCCTCCCATCGCCGGTAAGCGGCTCCCGAAAGCCATCTCGGTCGATGAGGTGACCCGCATCCTCGAGGCCGTGAACACGGACACCCCGGGTGGACAGCGGGACCGGGCGCTGCTGGAATTCCTGTACTCCACCGGCTCCCGGATCAGTGAGGCGGTCGGGCTCGACGTCGACGACGTGTCGGTGGATGCGGCTCTGGAAGGCCCCGCCGTCGTCCGCTTGTTCGGCAAGGGGTCCAAGGAGCGGATGGTGCCGTTGGGGTCGTACGCGGCGAAGGCCATTGACTCCTACCTGGTCCGGGCCCGGCCAGCCCTGTCCGCCAACGGTCGGGGTAACCCGGCACTGTTCCTGAACCTGCGCGGTGGGCGACTGAGCCGGCAGAGTGCGTGGACCATCCTGAAGTCGGCGGCCGAGAAAGCCGGTGTGACCCGCGAGGTGTCGCCGCACACCCTGCGGCACTCCTTCGCGACCCACTTGCTGGAAGGCGGCGCTGATGTGCGGGTGGTGCAGGAGCTGCTCGGCCACGCCTCGGTCACCACCACCCAGGTGTACACCCTGGTTACTGCGGATACCCTCCGCGAGGTATATGCTGCTGCGCATCCACGCGCTCTCTGATCCGCGGAGTCGATGTAACCTCAGCGAGCCAGCTGGAAACTAACTGTGCATGAACAGGTTACTCACTTCAGGGGGGCCAATGTTGCAGCATGACGAAGGTTTTTTTGCCGCAATCCACAGAGAGCATCGCCCGCGCGTTTTCAACTACATTCACCGCAGGGTCAACAGCCGTGAAGCCGCTGATGAGCTGACCAACGACGTCTTCCGCGTCGCCTGGCAACGCAACCCGGACCCTGCAGATCTGACCATCGCGTGGCTGCTGGCCGTCGCCCACCACCTGATTGGCAACGAGTACCGACGGCGTGAGCGCTCCGAGCAGCTGATGCAACGGATTCGTTCCACGGCGGTGCTGCAATCGAGGACCGCGCAAAGCGCCCAGCAGCACACGGTGGCCGAGGCACTCCTCGGGCTGCGGGACAGGGAACGGGAAATCCTGCTGCTCGCCTACTGGGATGACCTGAGCTTGGCGGATATCGCCCAGGTACTGGCCTGCAGCCCATCCGCCGCGAAAGTTCGCCTGCACCGGGCACGCAAAGCGTTCGCCGCCCAGCTGCCCACCGCAATGATGGCCGAGGGAGTTGCCTGAAATGGACCGCATCGAAAACCTGATCCGGGGACTGGACCCGGTCCGTGCTGAGGGCCGGGCGAATGGAGCTGCCGATTCCCAGCCGGCTTCGGAAGCGGACGAAGACGCCGGGGTGTTCAGCGACGACCGCCCAGTGGTGGTGCCGCTGGCGCGGCGGCGAACCGTCGTCCTCGTGCTTGCCGGTGCCGCTGCGGCAGCGGCTGTGGCCGGCGCGATCGTGGTGGGCAGCTCCATGGGTGTCCTGGGTCCGTTGCCGGCGGGCACCACTGATCCGGA
>NZ_ASZW01000232.1:0-945 GCF_000468215.1 Arthrobacter sp. CAL618
CCCGCCGACGTCGGGTGCCAGCCACAAGATGTTGACCGGCTGATGGAACAGGGCAGCGACTTCGCCTCCTACACCCCGTGGACCACGAATCCCCAGTACTACCCGGTGATCGGGTGTACCGACGAGTGGATGTCGATGGAGCTGACCGAGGAAGGGTACGCGGTCGAGGGCAAGGACGGGGGCAACGCCTGGTTCTACATCGCCCAGCGCGTCAACGGCCAATGGGTCATTGACCTCGATACCTACGGCGCGATTCTCCGGTGGGAGTTCCTCATGGAGGACCCCAACAGGACACCCCAGGAACTGATGGACCAGCGATTCATCGAAGCGGGCATCCCGGTGGAACTGCGGGAAGAGCTGGTCGGAGCCGGTCCCACCGCTGATGAACTGGTGCGGGGCCTTGACGCACCGGAGCTGGGCCTGTCCTACAGGATTCCGCTGGGCTGGGGGATTGTTGACGTGGCTGATGGGTACAACCTTGTCGACACCACGGGGAACGTTGTTTCCACGCTTATGCGGTCACGGGAGTCGGGAATTGGCGGGGCATGCTCGGAGCCCCCGGTGCCGTGGCGGGAAGTGCGGTCGGTTCCGGTGTCGATCGATACCCCGAGCGGGCCGGTAGGCGCCAGGTTTGTGCTCCGGGTATTCACCGGCGATCGACTCGTCGGCACCACGGCGCTGGTGTTGTCCACCGACCCCACCTCGGGTGAGGCCTGCATGCTCTATAACGTCATCTCGAATGCCGAGGTCGGCTTGCTGTCCCTGACAAACAACTTCCAGCTCACACCGTACGAGGTGGGTCGGGAGTTCGCATCCCTGGCGGAAGCTGAAGAGTATGCCGGGTCGGCGGAGTTCGACGCCCTGGCGGCTATCGCCGATTCGATAATCATCACCGACTAGTCACCCCTTAGACCGGGGAGTTCGGTCTGGCGACTCAGGTCCGCC
>NZ_ASZW01000233.1:0-6967 GCF_000468215.1 Arthrobacter sp. CAL618
CTGTTGTTTGAGAACTCAATAGTGTGCCATGTTTGTTGATACCGATTGTTTTATTGATTGGTTGAATTTGGCTGCATGATGCCACCCCGTGGTGTTGTGTGGTTGTTTTTGGCTGGTTTCGAATTTTGCGCGTGCCTGTTTACTGGTTTTTCCTGGTGGTGGGTGCGTGTCTGTAATGCATTTACGGAGAGTTTGATCCTGGCTCAGGATGAACGCTGGCGGCGTGCTTAACACATGCAAGTCGAACGATGATCCCAGCTTGCTGGGGGATTAGTGGCGAACGGGTGAGTAACACGTGAGTAACCTGCCCTTGACTCTGGGATAAGCCTGGGAAACCGGGTCTAATACTGGATATGACCTTCTGGCGCATGCCATGTTGGTGGAAAGCTTTATTGCGGTTTTGGATGGACTCGCGGCCTATCAGCTTGTTGGTGGGGTAATGGCCTACCAAGGCGACGACGGGTAGCCGGCCTGAGAGGGTGGACGGCCACACTGGGACTGAGACACGGCCCAGACTCCTACGGGAGGCAGCAGTGGGGAATATTGCACAATGGGCGCAAGCCTGATGCAGCGACGCCGCGTGGGGGATGAAGGCCTTCGGGTTGTAAACCTCTTTCAGTAGGGAAGAAGCGAAAGTGACGGTACCTGCAGAAGAAGCGCCGGCTAACTACGTGCCAGCAGCCGCGGTAATACGTAGGGCGCAAGCGTTATCCGGAATTATTGGGCGTAAAGAGCTCGTAGGCGGTTTGTCGCGTCTGCCGTGAAAGTCCGGGGCTTAACTCCGGATCTGCGGTGGGTACGGGCAGACTAGAGTGATGTAGGGGAGACTGGAATTCCTGGTGTAGCGGTGAAATGCGCAGATATCAGGAGGAACACCGATGGCGAAGGCAGGTCTCTGGGCATTAACTGACGCTGAGGAGCGAAAGCATGGGGAGCGAACAGGATTAGATACCCTGGTAGTCCATGCCGTAAACGTTGGGCACTAGGTGTGGGGGACATTCCACGTTTTCCGCGCCGTAGCTAACGCATTAAGTGCCCCGCCTGGGGAGTACGGCCGCAAGGCTAAAACTCAAAGGAATTGACGGGGGCCCGCACAAGCGGCGGAGCATGCGGATTAATTCGATGCAACGCGAAGAACCTTACCAAGGCTTGACATGAACTGGAACAGCGCAGAGATGTGTTGGCCGCTTGCGGCCGGTTTACAGGTGGTGCATGGTTGTCGTCAGCTCGTGTCGTGAGATGTTGGGTTAAGTCCCGCAACGAGCGCAACCCTCGTTCTATGTTGCCAGCGCGTTATGGCGGGGACTCATAGGAGACTGCCGGGGTCAACTCGGAGGAAGGTGGGGACGACGTCAAATCATCATGCCCCTTATGTCTTGGGCTTCACGCATGCTACAATGGCCGGTACAAAGGGTTGCGATACTGTGAGGTGGAGCTAATCCCAAAAAGCCGGTCTCAGTTCGGATTGAGGTCTGCAACTCGACCTCATGAAGTCGGAGTCGCTAGTAATCGCAGATCAGCAACGCTGCGGTGAATACGTTCCCGGGCCTTGTACACACCGCCCGTCAAGTCACGAAAGTTGGTAACACCCGAAGCCGGTGGCCTAACCCCCTTGTGGGGAGGGAGCTGTCGAAGGTGGGACCGGCGATTGGGACTAAGTCGTAACAAGGTAGCCGTACCGGAAGGTGCGGCTGGATCACCTCCTTTCTAAGGAGCACCTCGAATGACGCGCCGATCCTGTGTGGTTGGTGTGGGGTTCGTAGGAGTATGGCCTATTGCGCGGGCGTTTGTTCCGCGGTGGGCTGCTCAAGGGTGGAATATCAATGGATAGGTGCCTGGTGGCGCTGGCTGGTTGCAGAGTACGATCGCCTTTTGGTGGTGTGGAAATGGTTCTGGTTGGTGGTGATTGGGTTATCGTATGGCACACTGTTGGGTCCTGAAATAACAGGGCTCTGATTGTCGTGGACAAGTGTTCTGCTGGTTTGGTGCGTCGTTGTGGCGTGTCGGGTTGGTGGGGTGTTGTTTGTGGGGGTTGGGGTGCTGGGGTTTCTGGTTTTTCCCTGCCATGGCAGCGGGATCCTCGTGTTTGGGGGTTTTGGTTGGTGGTGTGGGGTTGTTGGTTGAGAACTGCATAGTGGACGAGAGCATCTTAAAAATAAGAAGCAATTTCAAAAAATCTTGGTTTCAGACTTTTAGTTTGATGCCATGGTTTTCTCGATATGTTTTTTGATCTTTTGTGGTCAAGTTTTTAAGGGCACACGGTGGATGCCTTGGCATCAAGAGCCGAAGAAGGACGTGGGAATCTGCGATAAGCCTGGGGGAGTCGATAACCGGACTGTGAGCCCAGGATTTCCGAATGGGGAAACCCCGCCTGGCCAGCGATGGACCGGGTGACCCGCATCTGAACACATAGGGTGCGTGGAGGGAACGTGGGGAAGTGAAACATCTCAGTACCCACAGGAAGAGAAAACAATAGTGATTCCGTTAGTAGTGGCGAGCGAACGCGGATGAGGCTAAACCAGTGGTGTGTGATAGCCGGCGGGCGTTGCATCACTGGGGTTGCGGGACTTTCCGTTCTGATTCTGCCGGATCAGTGAAATGAGTGCAGGCGTATAGGTGAACGGTCTTGAAAGGCCGGCCGGAGAGGGTGTAAGTCCCGTAACCGTAATGCGTGCTGCCGTTTGGAGAGTATCCCAAGTAGTACGGGGCCCGAGAAATCCCGTGCGAATCTGCCAGGACCACCTGGTAAGCCTAAATACTCCTTGATGACCGATAGCGGACAAGTACCGTGAGGGAAAGGTGAAAAGTACCCCGGGAGGGGAGTGAAACAGTACCTGAAACCGTGTGCCTACAATCCGTCAGAGCGTTGCCATCCTTTCGGGGGTGGTGGTGTGATGGCGTGCCTTTTGAAGAATGAGCCTGCGAGTTAGTGTTACGTCGCGAGGTTAACCCGTGTGGGGAAGCCGTAGCGAAAGCGAGTCTGAATAGGGCGAGTGAGTGGCGTGATCTAGACCCGAAGCGAAGTGATCTACCCATGGCCAGGTTGAAGCGACGGTAAGACGTCGTGGAGGACCGAACCCACTTCAGTTGAAAATGGAGGGGATGAGCTGTGGGTAGGGGTGAAAGGCCAATCAAACTTCGTGATAGCTGGTTCTCCCCGAAATGCATTTAGGTGCAGCGTTGCGTGTTTCTTACCGGAGGTAGAGCTACTGGATGGCTAATGGGCCCTACAAGGTTACTGACGTCAGCCAAACTCCGAATGCCGGTAAGTGAGAGCGCAGCAGTGAGACTGTGGGGGATAAGCTTCATAGTCGAGAGGGAAACAGCCCAGACCACCAACTAAGGCCCCTAAGCGTGTGCTAAGTGGGAAAGGATGTGGAGTTGCGAAGACAACCAGGAGGTTGGCTTAGAAGCAGCCATCCTTGAAAGAGTGCGTAATAGCTCACTGGTCAAGTGATTCCGCGCCGACAATGTAGCGGGGCTCAAGTACACCGCCGAAGTTGTGGATTTCAGATATTAGCTAAGCCGGAGACTTGTTCTCCTGAGTTCAGGCGTCTGGAGTGGTAGGGGAGCGTCGTGTGGGCGGTGAAGTCGCGGTGTAAACCAGCGGTGGAGCCTACACGAGTGAGAATGCAGGCATGAGTAGCGAAAGACGGGTGAGAAACCCGTCCGCCGAATGATCAAGGGTTCCAGGGTCAAGCTAATCTGCCCTGGGTAAGTCGGGACCTAAGGCGAGGCCGACAGGCGTAGTCGATGGACAACGGGTTGATATTCCCGTACCGGCGAAAAACCGCCCATACTGAGCAGGGGATACTAACCGCCCAATACCTGACCGCCCACCCTTCGGGGTGACGTGGTTTTTGGTGGAGCGCGGGACCTGATCCTGGGAGGTAAGCGTATTAACAGGTGTGACGCAGGAAGGTAGCCGGGCCGGGCGATGGTTGCCCCGGTCTAAGGATGTAGGAGGGACCATAGGCAAATCCGTGGTCCTGGTTTTGATACCGTCTCTGAGACCCGATGGGCCCCGTTATGCGGGGATCCGGTGATCCTATGCTGCCTAGAAAAGCATCGGCGCGAGGTTTTAGCCGCCCGTACCCCAAACCGACACAGGTGATCAGGTAGAGAATACTAAGGCGATCGAGAGAATTATGGTTAAGGAACTCGGCAAAATGCCCCCGTAACTTCGGGAGAAGGGGGGCCTCACCCGTGACCAACACTTGCTGTTGTGAGCGTTGTGGGGCCGCAGAGACCAGGGGGAAGCGACTGTTTACTAAAAACACAGGTCCGTGCGAAGTCGCAAGACGATGTATACGGACTGACTCCTGCCCGGTGCTGGAAGGTTAAGAGGACCGGTTAGTGCCCTTCGGGGTGCGAAGCTGGGAATTTAAGCCCCAGTAAACGGCGGTGGTAACTATAACCATCCTAAGGTAGCGAAATTCCTTGTCGGGTAAGTTCCGACCTGCACGAATGGAGTAACGACTTCCCCGCTGTCTCAACCATAAGCTCGGCGAAATTGCACTACGAGTAAAGATGCTCGTTACGCGCAGCAGGACGGAAAGACCCCGAGACCTTCACTATAGTTTGGTATTGGTGTTCGGTGTGGCTTGTGTAGGATAGGTGGGAGACTGTGAACCCTGGACGCTAGTTCAGGGGGAGTCATCGTTGAAATACCACTCTGGTCATACTGGATATCTAACTTCGGCCCGTAATCCGGGTCAGGGACAGTGCCTGATGGGTAGTTTAACTGGGGCGGTTGCCTCCTAAAAAGTAACGGAGGCGCCCAAAGGTTCCCTCAGCCTGGTTGGCAATCAGGTGTCGAGTGTAAGTGCACAAGGGAGCTTGACTGTGAGAGAGACATCTCAAGCAGGGACGAAAGTCGGGACTAGTGATCCGGCGGTACATTGTGGAATGGCCGTCGCTCAACGGATAAAAGGTACCTCGGGGATAACAGGCTGATCTTGCCCAAGAGTCCATATCGACGGCATGGTTTGGCACCTCGATGTCGGCTCGTCGCATCCTGGGGCTGGAGTAGGTCCCAAGGGTTGGGCTGTTCGCCCATTAAAGCGGTACGCGAGCTGGGTTTAGAACGTCGTGAGACAGTTCGGTCCCTATCCGCTGCGCGCGCAGGAAATTTGAGAAGGGCTGTCCTTAGTACGAGAGGACCGGGACGGACGAACCTCTGGTGTGTCAGTTGTACTGCCAAGTGCACCGCTGATTAGCTACGTTCGGATGGGATAACCGCTGAAAGCATCTAAGCGGGAAGCCTGCTTCGAGATGAGATTTCCATACACATTTGTGTGAGAGGCCCCCAGCCAGACCACTGGGTTGATAGGCCGGACGTGGAAGCAAGGACTAACGACTTGTGAAGCTGACCGGTACTAATAAGCCGATAACTTACACCACACACACCACCCGTGAACGGCATCAAAAGACGTTCACACCAAGGATGGTGTAAAGATATGCTGCTTTCGTCCACTATGCGGTTCCCAACCAACAACAGGAACCAAAAAACACAACACAATACAGGTATATACTGTTCAAGTTGTAACCAAAAAAACTTCCCACCCCACACGGCTCACACAGCCAGTGCAGGGGAACGGGTAAAAGGGTTACGGCGGTCACAGCGTGGGGGAAACGCCCGGTCCCATTCCGAACCCGGAAGCTAAGACCCACAGCGCCGATGGTACTGCACCCGAGAGAGTGTGGGAGAGTAGGACACCGCCGGACAACCATTAGACGAAAGGCCCCACCACCGGTGGGGCCTTTCGCACTTAACCCACCACACCCCAAACACCCCACACCATCGACCTGGTGAGCCAGTGGCGTCTCAGCGATTCGACGGAAGTCCGGGAACGGAAGTGGTCCGATTCAACCAGTCGTGGCGTCCACGATCTGCATGCACCTCCGTTCCGGATGGCTGCGTGGGTGCATGGTGCTTTCCAATGCGGAGACTGCTAGCCGGCACCGGCGGTTCAGGACCGGGGGCAGGGTCCGCATCCGTGAAAACACTGCCGTGAAAACATGGACCAGATTCGGTGGTCTCGACTCGACAGTTGGACCCCGTTCTTCCCCGCTGCGGTAGTTCGCCTGGGAGCTTGTCGGTGATAGGCCGGTACCTGTACCCCGGATCATCAGCGTGGGTCTCCAGCGTTGAACTGACCAGATACGCATCGGCAATGTTTTGGTCAGTGACCAGCTGGGTTTGCACCGGCAATAAGTCTCTCGTGCCAAATACGCGGCAGCCAGGCGCGGAAGCTCATTTTGCTGTTCCTGTAGCCGGTCGCCTTTCCTTAGATGCCTACCTCGGTGGAGTCCTTCGTTGCAGGACGTGATCTGTGTCCTTGTGATCCGCGATGGTTAGCCGATGGTCTCAACGTTGCCCAGGTTGGGCGGAAGATCTGCCAGCACCTTTGCGCGAGTTGTCGGTCTGGGGGCGGGTGGCAGGGGACTGGTGGCAGGGCGCCGGGGACTGGGCCCCGGGGACTGGGCCCCGGGGGCCGGATGGCCCTCCCTCAGATTCTCATCCGCGGGACCTTCCTGGGTACCGCGGTGACGGCTCAATTTCCGACCGTCACCAATGCAGCGATCGGTCAGAGGGGAGACACCGACTGATTGCTACCTGCCCAGGGGTGTCAATGGCCAATAGTTTGTGCCCATGGGCGGCCAGCAGAAGTGCCCGCTGGTGGCCATGAAAACTGCCCACTCATGGCCACCAGATCTGCCCACCAGGTGTTCGGTGGCGATGGCCATGTGCGGAACTCGTTCAGTTCATTGATGTGACTCCTTTTCCAGCCAGGGCCTGGCTGAGGCGGATCGATTCCCCTGAGGTTTGGCAGACGTGCGCGTGGTGCAGCAGCCTGTCAACGGTCGCGGTGGCGAGTGTTTTGGGCATAAGCTCGTCGAAGCCGGCGGGATGCAAGTTCGAGGAAACCGCGATCGATCGTTTTTCGTAGGCGGCATCGACGAG
>NZ_ASZW01000233.1:6977-9472 GCF_000468215.1 Arthrobacter sp. CAL618
GGTGCCGACCGGCAGGAGCCCGATATCATCGACCACGATCAAATCCGCGCGCAGGATCCGGGCGACCACTTTGGTGACGCTGTCATCGGAGCGGTGAGCGCGCATGAGCGCGCCAAGGTCCTCAAGGCGGAACCATGCGACCCGCATGCCGGCTTCGACGACCTGCTGGCCGAGGGCTTCAAGGAAGAACGTCTTGCCCGTGCCCGAAGGCCCGCAGACCACGACGTTTTCCTTCCGCCCGATCCATTCCAGGGTCCGCAGGGCTTGTTGGGTCGGTGCCGGGATCGAGGAGGCGGTGGGGTCCCAGGTGTCGAAGGTTTTCCCGGTCGGGAAGCCCGCGGCTTTGCGTCTGGTGGCGAGCATGGACCGGGCTCGGCCGGCGGTTTCTTCGACGAAGAGGGCCTTGATGACCTCGGCCGGTTCCCAGCGCTGGGCGCGGGCGGTCTTGATCAGTTCCGGTGCCAGCGCCCGCGCATGGGGCATTTTCAGTTGCCGCATCAGCGCCTCCAGCTCTGCCGGAAGCACGGGTGTCTGGGTTGGGATCGGGCTCACGCGCTTTCCTCCAATGCGTCGGTTGCATTCTCGGCAACGGGTGGACGCCCGATCGCCGCCCACCCGGCGGTGCCCTGGGTCAGGGACCGGGTCTCGGCGGCGGCATGGGTGGTGGTGCGGGTGCCTGCGGCGTTCAGGATCGAGGCGAGGTCTTTGTTCGCGAAGCGGCCATGGATGGCCGCGGTCCCCAGGGCCTGATCGACTTCGGACTGGCCGGCGATCTTGGCCAGGGCGACGGCTTCGGCCATCTTCACGTTCATCCTCGCGGTGCCCGCCGCGGCGGCCTCGAGCAGCCAGGCGCGGGCACCGTCTCCGATGCCAAGGAACTCCGTCTCCGCGGCGTTGCGGGCTTTGAGCGTGTATTCGCCCGGGATCCTGGGCTGGTGGCCGGGGAAGTGGGCGTCGTTGATCGCCGGGCTGCCCGGGCGGGCGCGCCGGTGTCGGGCGACTTCCACCGGGCCACCGTTGCCGTGGTGGACGATGATGACCTGCTCGTCGCCTCCGGCGCCGTGGGCACGGACGAACACCCGTCCGCCGAGCAGATACGCCGGAACGGAGTACTGCCCGTTTTCGAAAGTAACCATCGGCGTGTTCCCCGGTACGGCCCGGGAGGGCCCGAACGCTACCGTGTGCGCGGTGTCCGGGATCCGGTGCAACCGCGGCGCCTCCTCCGCCAACATCGCGACGGGTTTGCGGCGGGTTGCTCGGTGCTCACGATGGTTGACCTCGTTCATGAACGCCTGGCACGCCGCTTCGATTTCGGCGAAGGAGCCGTATTCGCTGCGCAGGTTCGTGGATTTGGGCACGATATCCGCCTTAGCGAGTTTCACCGAAGCCTCCACGCCGCCCTTGGACGCCGGGTCTGCTGGCTGGCAGGTCAACACGGTCACCCCGTAATGGCGGGCGAAATCCACCGTTTGCTGGTTGCGGACCGGGACCCCGGCAACATGGGACACCGTCACCGTCTTCTCGTTGTCCGTCAGGACATAGGTCGGGGCACCGCCGATGACACGGAACGTGCGGTCCAGAGCGGCGAACACGCTCGGCGCCGTCCGGTCCCGCAAAGCGATGACAATCCGGAACCTCGACCAGGCCAGCCATGCCACGAACAACACGGTCTTCTTCCCACCGATCATCGGCCCGTCGCCGAAATCGTATTGAATCCATTGACCAGGCTCGGTCACCCACGGACGGTGCACCCGGACATGGCCCAGCCGCCAGGCCGCGCGGACCTGAGCGACAGCCCGGCGGGTCGAGCGTTCCGAACCCTCATAGCCCAGGGCCCGGAGTTTGTCGTGGGCCTTATCCGCGCGGATCCGCCCCTTCGAGGCCTCGATCCATTCCTCGATCTTGGGCAGGAACGCGTCAGTGACCCGGCCCCGGTAGACCGGTTCGGCGATAGGCTTGCCCGCGTCTCGGGCCTGAACATGCCTGTCAACGGTGTGATGCGAACACCCCGTGAGTTCCGCAGCGGCGCGCAACGATCCGGTCAGATCATACGCAGCGAGTATTTCCATGATTTCTCCGTCAAACTTCATTAGGGCCTCTTCCCGGGCGACTTTGGTGCGACTAGACACCGTCATCAAACCCCGGGAAGAGGCTCCCGCCGCTTAAGCAGCAGGGTTCAAAAAGGAAGTGGGCAGATCTCATGGCCACCAACGGGCAGTTTTACTGGCCGCCAGTGGGCAGTTCCGTGGCCGCCTATGGGCAGTTTTTCATGGCCGCTAACACAGGGGAGACGCCCGATGCACATGTCTGGCTATACCCGGACATTGCAGAAGCGATGGAGCGGCATCGAACGGCCGGCAAGAGCAATTATCGAACCATCGCGGACACAACTACGCACCATCGCAAAAGCGCTCGCGCGGTATTCAGAGAATAGTTGACGGGCGCCCCTCTTCGTGATGCACGGCACACTGACTCATGACCCCCTTTTCCGGCTC
>NZ_ASZW01000233.1:9478-15621 GCF_000468215.1 Arthrobacter sp. CAL618
CTGCCGTTGGCGGGGCGCCGGGCAGGCACCTCGATCGGCGCCGTTACTGGGGAATGGGCGCGTTTCCGGGGTGGAAGGTGATGATGAAAGGGCCGATTTGGTAGCGGTCCATATGGTGTGTAAAGTAGAACAAGTCGCCGCCGCTTCTGCGGAAAAATAGCGACCGACCCCTTACAAACAGCCTGAAAATGGCATGCTTTCGGCATGCGGATGACGGGTAGGGAACCGCTTGGTTGAGCTGCATATCACGACAATGTTGATTTGCTAAAGCTTCCAAGTTCGGGTAAGTTTGAAAAGTTGCTCCGGAGCGATGATGGAACTGTTTGGTTCTGTTTGGTGCCGGGTGTGTCTGTTGTTTGAGAACTCAATAGTGTGCCATGTTTGTTGATACCGATTGTTTTATTGATTGGTTGAATTTGGCTGCATGATGCCACCCCGTGGTGTTGTGTGGTTGTTTTTGGCTGGTTTCGAATTTTGCGCGTGCCTGTTTACTGGTTTTTCCTGGTGGTGGGTGCGTGTCTGTAATGCATTTACGGAGAGTTTGATCCTGGCTCAGGATGAACGCTGGCGGCGTGCTTAACACATGCAAGTCGAACGATGATCCCAGCTTGCTGGGGGATTAGTGGCGAACGGGTGAGTAACACGTGAGTAACCTGCCCTTGACTCTGGGATAAGCCTGGGAAACCGGGTCTAATACTGGATATGACCTTCTGGCGCATGCCATGTTGGTGGAAAGCTTTATTGCGGTTTTGGATGGACTCGCGGCCTATCAGCTTGTTGGTGGGGTAATGGCCTACCAAGGCGACGACGGGTAGCCGGCCTGAGAGGGTGGACGGCCACACTGGGACTGAGACACGGCCCAGACTCCTACGGGAGGCAGCAGTGGGGAATATTGCACAATGGGCGCAAGCCTGATGCAGCGACGCCGCGTGGGGGATGAAGGCCTTCGGGTTGTAAACCTCTTTCAGTAGGGAAGAAGCGAAAGTGACGGTACCTGCAGAAGAAGCGCCGGCTAACTACGTGCCAGCAGCCGCGGTAATACGTAGGGCGCAAGCGTTATCCGGAATTATTGGGCGTAAAGAGCTCGTAGGCGGTTTGTCGCGTCTGCCGTGAAAGTCCGGGGCTTAACTCCGGATCTGCGGTGGGTACGGGCAGACTAGAGTGATGTAGGGGAGACTGGAATTCCTGGTGTAGCGGTGAAATGCGCAGATATCAGGAGGAACACCGATGGCGAAGGCAGGTCTCTGGGCATTAACTGACGCTGAGGAGCGAAAGCATGGGGAGCGAACAGGATTAGATACCCTGGTAGTCCATGCCGTAAACGTTGGGCACTAGGTGTGGGGGACATTCCACGTTTTCCGCGCCGTAGCTAACGCATTAAGTGCCCCGCCTGGGGAGTACGGCCGCAAGGCTAAAACTCAAAGGAATTGACGGGGGCCCGCACAAGCGGCGGAGCATGCGGATTAATTCGATGCAACGCGAAGAACCTTACCAAGGCTTGACATGAACTGGAACAGCGCAGAGATGTGTTGGCCGCTTGCGGCCGGTTTACAGGTGGTGCATGGTTGTCGTCAGCTCGTGTCGTGAGATGTTGGGTTAAGTCCCGCAACGAGCGCAACCCTCGTTCTATGTTGCCAGCGCGTTATGGCGGGGACTCATAGGAGACTGCCGGGGTCAACTCGGAGGAAGGTGGGGACGACGTCAAATCATCATGCCCCTTATGTCTTGGGCTTCACGCATGCTACAATGGCCGGTACAAAGGGTTGCGATACTGTGAGGTGGAGCTAATCCCAAAAAGCCGGTCTCAGTTCGGATTGAGGTCTGCAACTCGACCTCATGAAGTCGGAGTCGCTAGTAATCGCAGATCAGCAACGCTGCGGTGAATACGTTCCCGGGCCTTGTACACACCGCCCGTCAAGTCACGAAAGTTGGTAACACCCGAAGCCGGTGGCCTAACCCCCTTGTGGGGAGGGAGCTGTCGAAGGTGGGACCGGCGATTGGGACTAAGTCGTAACAAGGTAGCCGTACCGGAAGGTGCGGCTGGATCACCTCCTTTCTAAGGAGCACCTCGAATGACGCGCCGATCCTGTGTGGTTGGTGTGGGGTTCGTAGGAGTATGGCCTATTGCGCGGGCGTTTGTTCCGCGGTGGGCTGCTCAAGGGTGGAATATCAATGGATAGGTGCCTGGTGGCGCTGGCTGGTTGCAGAGTACGATCGCCTTTTGGTGGTGTGGAAATGGTTCTGGTTGGTGGTGATTGGGTTATCGTATGGCACACTGTTGGGTCCTGAAATAACAGGGCTCTGATTGTCGTGGACAAGTGTTCTGCTGGTTTGGTGCGTCGTTGTGGCGTGTCGGGTTGGTGGGGTGTTGTTTGTGGGGGTTGGGGTGCTGGGGTTTCTGGTTTTTCCCTGCCATGGCAGCGGGATCCTCGTGTTTGGGGGTTTTGGTTGGTGGTGTGGGGTTGTTGGTTGAGAACTGCATAGTGGACGAGAGCATCTTAAAAATAAGAAGCAATTTCAAAAAATCTTGGTTTCAGACTTTTAGTTTGATGCCATGGTTTTCTCGATATGTTTTTTGATCTTTTGTGGTCAAGTTTTTAAGGGCACACGGTGGATGCCTTGGCATCAAGAGCCGAAGAAGGACGTGGGAATCTGCGATAAGCCTGGGGGAGTCGATAACCGGACTGTGAGCCCAGGATTTCCGAATGGGGAAACCCCGCCTGGCCAGCGATGGACCGGGTGACCCGCATCTGAACACATAGGGTGCGTGGAGGGAACGTGGGGAAGTGAAACATCTCAGTACCCACAGGAAGAGAAAACAATAGTGATTCCGTTAGTAGTGGCGAGCGAACGCGGATGAGGCTAAACCAGTGGTGTGTGATAGCCGGCGGGCGTTGCATCACTGGGGTTGCGGGACTTTCCGTTCTGATTCTGCCGGATCAGTGAAATGAGTGCAGGCGTATAGGTGAACGGTCTTGAAAGGCCGGCCGGAGAGGGTGTAAGTCCCGTAACCGTAATGCGTGCTGCCGTTTGGAGAGTATCCCAAGTAGTACGGGGCCCGAGAAATCCCGTGCGAATCTGCCAGGACCACCTGGTAAGCCTAAATACTCCTTGATGACCGATAGCGGACAAGTACCGTGAGGGAAAGGTGAAAAGTACCCCGGGAGGGGAGTGAAACAGTACCTGAAACCGTGTGCCTACAATCCGTCAGAGCGTTGCCATCCTTTCGGGGGTGGTGGTGTGATGGCGTGCCTTTTGAAGAATGAGCCTGCGAGTTAGTGTTACGTCGCGAGGTTAACCCGTGTGGGGAAGCCGTAGCGAAAGCGAGTCTGAATAGGGCGAGTGAGTGGCGTGATCTAGACCCGAAGCGAAGTGATCTACCCATGGCCAGGTTGAAGCGACGGTAAGACGTCGTGGAGGACCGAACCCACTTCAGTTGAAAATGGAGGGGATGAGCTGTGGGTAGGGGTGAAAGGCCAATCAAACTTCGTGATAGCTGGTTCTCCCCGAAATGCATTTAGGTGCAGCGTTGCGTGTTTCTTACCGGAGGTAGAGCTACTGGATGGCTAATGGGCCCTACAAGGTTACTGACGTCAGCCAAACTCCGAATGCCGGTAAGTGAGAGCGCAGCAGTGAGACTGTGGGGGATAAGCTTCATAGTCGAGAGGGAAACAGCCCAGACCACCAACTAAGGCCCCTAAGCGTGTGCTAAGTGGGAAAGGATGTGGAGTTGCGAAGACAACCAGGAGGTTGGCTTAGAAGCAGCCATCCTTGAAAGAGTGCGTAATAGCTCACTGGTCAAGTGATTCCGCGCCGACAATGTAGCGGGGCTCAAGTACACCGCCGAAGTTGTGGATTTCAGATATTAGCTAAGCCGGAGACTTGTTCTCCTGAGTTCAGGCGTCTGGAGTGGTAGGGGAGCGTCGTGTGGGCGGTGAAGTCGCGGTGTAAACCAGCGGTGGAGCCTACACGAGTGAGAATGCAGGCATGAGTAGCGAAAGACGGGTGAGAAACCCGTCCGCCGAATGATCAAGGGTTCCAGGGTCAAGCTAATCTGCCCTGGGTAAGTCGGGACCTAAGGCGAGGCCGACAGGCGTAGTCGATGGACAACGGGTTGATATTCCCGTACCGGCGAAAAACCGCCCATACTGAGCAGGGGATACTAACCGCCCAATACCTGACCGCCCACCCTTCGGGGTGACGTGGTTTTTGGTGGAGCGCGGGACCTGATCCTGGGAGGTAAGCGTATTAACAGGTGTGACGCAGGAAGGTAGCCGGGCCGGGCGATGGTTGCCCCGGTCTAAGGATGTAGGAGGGACCATAGGCAAATCCGTGGTCCTGGTTTTGATACCGTCTCTGAGACCCGATGGGCCCCGTTATGCGGGGATCCGGTGATCCTATGCTGCCTAGAAAAGCATCGGCGCGAGGTTTTAGCCGCCCGTACCCCAAACCGACACAGGTGATCAGGTAGAGAATACTAAGGCGATCGAGAGAATTATGGTTAAGGAACTCGGCAAAATGCCCCCGTAACTTCGGGAGAAGGGGGGCCTCACCCGTGACCAACACTTGCTGTTGTGAGCGTTGTGGGGCCGCAGAGACCAGGGGGAAGCGACTGTTTACTAAAAACACAGGTCCGTGCGAAGTCGCAAGACGATGTATACGGACTGACTCCTGCCCGGTGCTGGAAGGTTAAGAGGACCGGTTAGTGCCCTTCGGGGTGCGAAGCTGGGAATTTAAGCCCCAGTAAACGGCGGTGGTAACTATAACCATCCTAAGGTAGCGAAATTCCTTGTCGGGTAAGTTCCGACCTGCACGAATGGAGTAACGACTTCCCCGCTGTCTCAACCATAAGCTCGGCGAAATTGCACTACGAGTAAAGATGCTCGTTACGCGCAGCAGGACGGAAAGACCCCGAGACCTTCACTATAGTTTGGTATTGGTGTTCGGTGTGGCTTGTGTAGGATAGGTGGGAGACTGTGAACCCTGGACGCTAGTTCAGGGGGAGTCATCGTTGAAATACCACTCTGGTCATACTGGATATCTAACTTCGGCCCGTAATCCGGGTCAGGGACAGTGCCTGATGGGTAGTTTAACTGGGGCGGTTGCCTCCTAAAAAGTAACGGAGGCGCCCAAAGGTTCCCTCAGCCTGGTTGGCAATCAGGTGTCGAGTGTAAGTGCACAAGGGAGCTTGACTGTGAGAGAGACATCTCAAGCAGGGACGAAAGTCGGGACTAGTGATCCGGCGGTACATTGTGGAATGGCCGTCGCTCAACGGATAAAAGGTACCTCGGGGATAACAGGCTGATCTTGCCCAAGAGTCCATATCGACGGCATGGTTTGGCACCTCGATGTCGGCTCGTCGCATCCTGGGGCTGGAGTAGGTCCCAAGGGTTGGGCTGTTCGCCCATTAAAGCGGTACGCGAGCTGGGTTTAGAACGTCGTGAGACAGTTCGGTCCCTATCCGCTGCGCGCGCAGGAAATTTGAGAAGGGCTGTCCTTAGTACGAGAGGACCGGGACGGACGAACCTCTGGTGTGTCAGTTGTACTGCCAAGTGCACCGCTGATTAGCTACGTTCGGATGGGATAACCGCTGAAAGCATCTAAGCGGGAAGCCTGCTTCGAGATGAGATTTCCATACACATTTGTGTGAGAGGCCCCCAGCCAGACCACTGGGTTGATAGGCCGGACGTGGAAGCAAGGACTAACGACTTGTGAAGCTGACCGGTACTAATAAGCCGATAACTTACACCACACACACCACCCGTGAACGGCATCAAAAGACGTTCACACCAAGGATGGTGTAAAGATATGCTGCTTTCGTCCACTATGCGGTTCCCAACCAACAACAGGAACCAAAAAACACAACACAATACAGGTATATACTGTTCAAGTTGTAACCAAAAAAACTTCCCACCCCACACGGCTCACACAGCCAGTGCAGGGGAACGGGTAAAAGGGTTACGGCGGTCACAGCGTGGGGGAAACGCCCGGTCCCATTCCGAACCCGGAAGCTAAGACCCACAGCGCCGATGGTACTGCACCCGAGAGAGTGTGGGAGAGTAGGACACCGCCGGACAACCATTAGACGAAAGGCCCCACCACCGGTGGGGCCTTTCGCACTTAACCCACCACACCCCAAACAC
>NZ_ASZW01000234.1:0-18022 GCF_000468215.1 Arthrobacter sp. CAL618
CCTAGTGGAAGGTCTTCCCATTGACCCGCTCGGACGCGCCCACCCGATCCAGGTACGGTGTGATGCCGCCCTGGTGGAACGGCCAGCCGGCGCCCAGGATGACGCACAGGTCAATGTCCTCGGGTGCGGCAACAACTCCCTCATCGAGCATCCGGCCAATCTCGTCGGCGAGGGCATCCTGGGTTCGGCGGAGCACCTCCGCGCTGTCCGACGGCGAATCGCCCCGGGTCATCAGGGCCAGGGTCGACTCGGGCACGGTCTCGGCGCCGTCGTCGCCCTTCACCCACAGACCCTTGATTCCGGCGTCAATGAGTTTCTGCTGGTTGGCGGAAACATGGAAACGGTCACCAAACGCGGTGTTCAGCGACTCCTGCACGTGCTGGCCGACCGGCAGGCCCACGAGCGCGAGCAGCCGGAACGGCGTCATCGGGTGGCCCATGGGGCGCAGCGCATTGTCAGCTGTCGCCGCGTCTGTGCCCTCATCGAAGACCGCAGTGATCTCGCCAAACATCCGGCCGAGGATGCGGTTGACCACAAACGCCGGAGCATCCTGCACCAGCACCGCCGACTTTTTCAGCTCCTTGGCCAGCGCAAAAGCTGTCGCCAGCACGGCGTCATCCGTGTGCGGTGCTTTGACGATTTCCAGCAATGGCATGGCAGCGACCGGGTTGAAGAAGTGGAAACCCACCACACGTTCCGGGTGGGCGAGGTCAGCTGCCATCTCGGTGACCGACAGTGACGAGGTATTGGTCGCGAGAATACACTCGGCAGAGACCACCGCTTCAACCTCGGCGAACACTGTCTTCTTGACCGCCATCTCTTCGAAGACCGCTTCGATCACAAAATCGGCGTCAGCGAACGCCTCCTTCGAGACCGAACCCGAGACCAGGGCCTTGGTCCGGTTCGCCGCATCGGGGGACAGCCGCTTCTTCGACAGCAGCTTGTCTACTTCTGCGTGGACATAGGCCACACCCTTGTCGACGCGCTGCTGGTCGATGTCGGTGAGGACCACCGGCACCTTCAGCTGCCGGGCGAACAGCAGGGCGAGTTGCCCGGCCATCAGACCAGCACCGACGACGCCGACCTTGGTCACCTTCCGAGCCAGCTTGCGGTCGGNCCGGACGTTTGGCGCGCTTCTGCACCAGATCCAGGAACGCGTAGACGGTCGCATGGAACTCGGGAGTCTGCATGAGGTAGGTCAGGGCCTCGCACTCGGCGGCGGCCGACTCTTCGCGGGTCAGGGTCTTCCCAGCCTCAAAGAGGTCCAGCACCTTCCCCGGCGCCGGTGCGGCGTTCGAGGTCCTGGCGGCCACGAAGGCCCGCCCGGCGGNCGTCCCAGTCGGCGTCGGTGTAGGCGGCGTGCTTGGCCCGGCTTGCTGCAACTGCCGAGGGGTCCTTCAGGACGCCCGCGGCCCAGGCGAGGGACTGCTCAAGGAAATCGGCAGGCTCAAGCAGGACATCGGCAATGCCCAGGCCATAGGCCGCACGCCCGTCGAGCATCCGGTTGTTGCTGAGGGGGTTCTCGATCATGACCTTTATCGCCGCAGCAGGACCAATCAGGCGTGGCAGCCGGTAGACCCCGCCCCACCCCGGAACCAGGCCAATAAATGCCTCCGGCAGGCCAATGCCGTTGGCTCCGGTGGAGATGGTGCGGTAATCGGCCGCAAGGGCAACCTCCAGGCCGCCGCCGAGCGCCACGCCGTTGATGAAGGCGAAGCTGGGCACGCCGAGACTGCCCAGCAGGTTGTAGGCTTCGTGTCCGAGCTCGGCCATCAGGGCGCCGTACTGTGCGGCCTTGAGTGACTTGACCGTCGACAGGTCAGCGCCCGCCACCAGGAAATAGGGCTTGCCGGTGATCCCGACGGCGGCCAGCTCACCGGCGGCGGCCCGGAGTTTCAGGCCCTCAAGTACCCGACCCAGTTCGATCAGGGTGTTCGGGCCGAGGGTGGTCGGCTTGGTGTGGTCCAACCCGTTGTCCAGGGTGATCAACGCGAGGGTTCCCGCGCCCTGGGGGAGGGCAATGTCCTGCACGTAGGAGTGGGTGATTACCTCGTCCGGAACCAGGGCTGCGAGTTCTTCATAACGGTCAAAGCTCATGCTGCGTCCTCTGCTGTGTTCGACGAGTAGTCAGGGTGGTGGGGGTTCTCCCAGATCACTGTGGCGCCCATGCCGAGGCCAATGCACATGGTGGTCATGCCGTACCGCACCGCTGGGTCTTCCTCGAACTGCCGGGCAAGTTGCAGCATCAGCCGCACTCCGGAGGACGCCAGGGGGTGCCCGACGGCGATGGCGCCGCCATAGCGGTTCACGCGGGGGTCGTCGTCGGCAATGCCGAAGTGATCGAGGAACGAAAGCACCTGCACGGCAAATGCCTCGTTGATTTCAAACAGGCCGATGTCGTCAATGGACAGGCCCGCCTGCCGCAGTGCCTTCTCGGTCGCCGGAACCGGTCCAATGCCCATCACCTCAGGCTCAACGCCGGCGAAGGCGTACGCCACCAGGCGCATCTTCGCGGGCAGGCCCAGCTCGGCGGCGGCATCCGAGGATGCGAGCAACGCGGCGGTGGCGCCGTCGTTCAACCCGGCGGCGTTTCCTGCAGTGACCCGACCGTGCGCACGGAACGGGGTGCGAAGCGCAGCCAGGTCCTCGGTGGTGGTTTCGGGGCGGGGCGGCTCGTCGACAGAATTGAGCGTCCAGCCTGCCCCTTCCTTTCGGGAAGCGACGGACACCAGATCGGGCTGGATCTGGCCGCTGGCATAGGCGGCGGCGAGCTTCTTCTGGCTGCCTACTGCGTACGCGTCGGTTCGTTCCTTGGTGATGGCGGGGAAGCGATCATGCAGGTTTTCTGCCGTGTTTCCCATGTTCAGCGCCGCGGGGTCAACCAGCCGTTCGGACATGAACCGCGGGTTGGGGTCGGTGTCCGCGCCCATTGGGTGGTTGCCCATGTGCTCCACGCCCCCGGCGATCACCACGTCGTACGCACCGAAAGCGATACCCGAGGCGGTCGTCGTCACGGCTGTCATCGCACCGGCGCACATCCGGTCAATCGCGAAGCCGGGGACGGACCGGGGGAGTCCCGCCAGCAGGGCAGCGGTGCGACCAATGGTCAGGCCCTGGTCACCGGTTTGGGTGGTGGCGGCGATGGCGACGTCGTCGATTCGCTCAGGGGGCAGGGTCGGGTTGCGGCGCATCAGGTCGCGAATGCACTTCACCACCAGATCATCGGCACGGACGCCCGCGTAGATGCCCTTCTCACCGGCTTTGCCGAACGGTGTCCTGACACCGTCGACGAATACGACATCCTTGATCCGGCGACCTGAGCCGGACTGCGCTGGCACTGTAGTGGTGCTCACCTATTGCTCCTCATTGAGTCTTTGTTCGATCCGAGATAGTGATTCGACCCTATGTTACTTGTGAGTAACTTAGCCTGCAAGGATTGCCCGGCTGAAGTGTCGAACAGTGAGGTGCTACCGGGTTGAGTCTGCGGTCCTCGGTGCTTTCTCGGGCAGCGGATCGGGGTCCAGAAACGCGACCGTGAGCACCGCAGCTATTTTTTCGATCTGCCACGGACGCGCGCCAAGCTCGGCCAGCGCGGCGCTGATCGACTCGAGCGTGATCTCGGCCGGCGGACGCCAGGCCACCCGGCGCAGGTAGTCGGGAGTCAGCAGGTTCTCGATGGGTAGATTTGAGGATTCCGCTATTGCTGCCAGCCGGGGACGCGCAGTCGCCAGGCGCGCAGCGGCCTCGGGATCCTTGTCCGCCCAGACCCGCGGCGGTGGGGGCGCGTTGGTGGGCACCTGGAGATCCGGGAGATCATCCGATGACCGTCCGTCGCTGATGCAACGCAACCACCTGGGCGCCTCCCGTGACGCCGCTCGGCCATGGAAGCCGCTGGTGCCCAGAAGCTGCGGGACTGTTGTCGGCATGGCCTTGGCCGCGGCCAGGATTGCCGAATCAGGGATCAGACGGCCCGGGGCAATGTCCCGGTTCCTGGCGAGGTCCTCGCGTTCCAGCCAGAGCTGGCGAACCACTGCCAGTTGGCGCCGGTCGCGGATCTGGTGCAGGCCCGACGTCCTGCGCCATGGATCGACGCGCGGCTCGGCGGGTGGGGTGTTGCGGATGTGCTCGAATTCCTGCTCGGCAAGGTCGAGTTTGCCGTCGCGGGTCAACAGGGCAATAAGTTCGCCGCGTAGCTCGGTCAGCACCTCAACGTCGAGGGCGGCGTAGCGAAGCCACGGTTCGGGCAGCGGGCGGCGCGACCAGTCAGCGGCTGAGTGCTCCTTGGCAAGGGTGTATCCGAGGAGACTCTCGATGACCGCCGCCAGGCCCACGCGGGGCATCCCCGCGAGGCGGGCAGCGAGTTCGGTGTCGAAGAGCCGGTCGGGCCACATCCCAAGTTCCGACAGGCAGGGCAGATCCTGGGACGCCGCGTGCAGGATCCATTCGACTCCCTCAAGTGCCTCATCAATGATGCGGAGGTCGGTGAATGGCTCGGGGTCGATCAGCCAGGTGCCGGCTCCTTCGCGCCGGATCTGCACGAGGAAAGCGCGTTGCCCGTACCGGAATCCGGATGCGCGCTCCGCGTCGACGCCGGCCGGGCCGGTGCCCTGAGCCAGCGTCCGGGCTGCACGTTCCAGACCCGCCTGGGTGTTGATGACCAGGGGGACGCCGTCTTTGGGTTCGTTGAGGAGGGGGAGCGGTTCGATGACGTCCTCAACCGGTGCGTCATCACCTGGAGTGCGATCGTCAGGGTGCTGCGAAATCTGCGAGGTCATGATGATCCAGTCTAGCCGCGCGGTTCGGAGTGGTGAGCCAGCACGACGGCGGGGTGCGGCTGGGTCACGGCGGGCTAGTTTCGGCGACGGTTCGGCAGGGAGGTGACGCCGTCGGGCAGCGGTGGTAGACCGGCGAAGGTGCACACCATATCCGCCCAGGCCTCCAGATGGTTCCGCACCATCGACGAGTCAGGGGTCCAGGACGCACGTAGTTCAATATCGATACTGTCGGGTCGGTCGGTCAGCGTGCCGTAGCTTTCGGAGAGGATCCGGGTGGCTGTTCCCCCAGCGGAGCCGTAGTCGGCGCCGTGGTTCTGGAGGGCTTCCACCAGCCACGTCCAGGCGACTGATCCCAGCAGGGAGTCGTTGCCCATCTCGGGTTCGAGTTGTGCCCTGATGTAGGTGACAATCCGGAAAGTGCCATCCCACAGGTCGGACCCATTGGGGTCATGCAGGAGAATGAAGCGTCCGGTGGCTAATTCTTCCGGCTCACTGCCGGCGGAAGCGGCCATTGCCGGGCCGTGCACCGGCATCCGGTGCGGGCCAGCCTGGAATACTTCAGCGCCGAGGGCCACAGCAAAGGGTGCCAGCCGCGAGGGCGCCGGAATTTCGTCCAGTCGAATCTCGCCGCGGCACTTCGCCTGGCGGAGTTCGGTCAGTGCTGACTGGAACTCGCGGGGCAGGGGGGTCAGATCGCCAATTGCGCTCACTCAGGAAGGCTATGGCACACCGACCCCCGTGCCGGGCAGGCTCGCCGGTGCGGCCGGCGAGATTGTTCTAGGCCCGGGGAGCCCCGATCTGGTGTGGGCTGGCGGCCGTTTCCCGGCGGATCGCTTCGGCGAAGGCGTCGACGTCGTCGGCTGTGGTGTCGAAGGAGCACATCCAGCGCACTTCCCCGGTGGCGGTGTCCCAGTCATAGAACTTGAACTGCTCACGGACCCGGTCCGCGGCGTCCCGGGGGAGGACGGCGAAGACGGCGTTCGCGGTGGTCTGCTGGGTGAGCTGCACCCCGGGAATCTCCTGGACCAGCGCGGTCAGGCGTGCCGCCATGGCATTGGAATGGGCTGCCGAACGAAGCCACAGCCCATCCTCAAGGAGGGCGATGAGCTGCGCCGAGATGAAGCGCATCTTGGACGCGAGCTGCATGTTCATTTTGCGCAGGTAGGTGAGGCCGGTGGCCGCGTCAGGGTTCAGCACCACGACGCACTCACCAAAGATCAGGCCGTTCTTGGTACCGCCGAAGGACAGGATGTCGACTCCCGCGTCCCTCGTGAAGGCGCGCAGCGGCAGGTTGAGGGCCGCTGCGGCGTTGGCGATCCGTGCGCCGTCCAGGTGCAGATGCATGCCGCGGGCGTGCACGTGGTCCGCGATCGCCCTGATCTCTTCAACCGTGTAGAGCGTCCCCAACTCGGTGGTTTGCGTGATGGAGACGGCCAGCGGCTGGGCCCGGTGCTCGTCGCCCCAGCCCCAGGCTTCCAGATCGATGAGTTCCGGGGTGAGTTTGCCGTCCGGGGTGGGAACGGTGAGGAGTTTGATTCCGGCAATGCGTTCGGGCGCCCCGTTCTCGTCCTTGTTGATGTGGGCCGTTTCAGCGCAGATCACGGCGCCCCACCGTGGCAGCAGAGACTGCAGGCTCAGGACGTTTGCTCCGGTCCCGTTGAAGACCGGGAACGCTTCGGTGCCGGCGCCGAAGTGCTCCTGCATCAGTTCCTGCAGGCGTTGCGTGTAGACGTCCTCGCCGTAGGCCGTTTGATGGCCGCCGTTTGCGGCAGCCAAGGCCGCGAGGATTTCCGGATGTACTCCCGAGTAATTGTCGGACGCGAAGCCGCGAACGTCGGGGTTGTGCAGGGAGGCAGGGGGCGCAATTGTTTCAGTCACCTATCAATTATCACCTAGGCGGTGGGTCATCCTCAGCGTTTCAGCCTGACTCTTCCCCTGACTTTTCCCCTGACGCCTCTCCCGACGCCGGAACCAGGCCCGAGGTTGCGCTGGGGTGAACGATTCACCACCGCCAGCTGAACGCCTGTTGAACGGGGCATGAAACGGTATTACGCTTTTGTGGGCCCGGGAATGGGTTGGTGACACGGATGGTCATCGGACATCCAGGCATCCGAAAGGCAGGGGGTGCCATGTTTGGTCGTATTCTTCAGGTGACCCGCCGGGCCGGCGTCGTGGTCGGACACCTTGTGGTCCACCTTCTGATCGGAGTGGGGCTTGCCCTCCTCATGGCTGCCGCCATCATCCGCCTCTACTGGGGCGAGATTTCGGTCAACCAGATGTTCCTGAATATCGTCGCCGTGGAAGCCGATGGTGGTGGCGGGTCCATCGTCTGGATCAGCATCCTAGGCATTGCTGTGGTGCCCCTGCTGGTTACGGTGGGGATCGCGCTCTGGCTGTTTTTCCGGCGCCGTAAGCGCCGCCGTGATGGCGACCTTCGGCGGCCGCCTCGCGTGCAGTGGATCATGCGCGCCGTTTCTGTCGCCCTGGTGGCCGCAGTCGTCATCGGCGGGACCACCGCTTTTGCCGCCACGGTAGGCGTTCGGGACTACCTTGAGGCGGCCAACTCCGGGTACGACGTCGGCGACTTCTATGTGGAACCGACCATCACCGACGACACGGACAAACGCAACCTGGTACTGATCTATCTCGAGTCCGGGGAGGCCACGCTCGAGGACGACCAGCTCTTCGGGAAGGATGTCTTCGCTCCGCTCAAGGCGGCCACGAAGGCGTCGGATGGCTGGCAAAGCGTCGAGAACCTGAAGCAGTACGAGGGGGGCGGCTGGACCATGTCCGGGATCACCGCGACGCAGTGCGGGATCCCGCTCAAGGGTATCGGCTCCACCTCGGGCGGCGGCGCCTACAACGCGCTCGGCGGTAACGTCCAGACGTACCTCGAAGGGGTGACTTGCCTGGGCGATGTGCTCGCTGAGCACGGCTATACGAACGTATTTCTTGGCGGCGCTAATGCCTCGTTTGCGGCGAAAGACGTCTTCCTGGGCGGGCACGGCTACTCCGAGGTGAAGGACCTGCCGGACTGGCGTGCCGCGGGTGAGCCGGAGAAGGCCTTCCGCAGTGACTGGGGTCTGAGCGATGAACGCCTGTTGGCCCACGCGAAAGACGAGGTCGACGACCTGCACGCCGAGGCGGAGAGGACTGGTCAGCCATTTAACCTCTCGATGCTGACCCTGGATTCGCATGAGCCGGTGCACATTTATGACTACTGCACCGTGGATACGCAGAGCGAGGTAACCGCCGCGTTTTCCTGTTCCATGACGCAGGTGGCCGGATTCGTGGACCACATGAGGCAGCAGGGTTATCTCGAGGACACTGCCGTAGTGATTATGGGTGACCACCTGAAGCAAATAGGTGGCGGCCATGCGTTCCAGGCGGAATTGACGGACCACAATAACCGCACCATCTTCAACCGGATCTGGGTGCCGGGCGAGGACGGTAACAGTGACCTGCGCCCCCGCGTGGACCAGTTGAGCATGTACCCGACGATCCTGGAAGCTGCCGGCCTGACGCTGGCGGGTCAGGAGGCAGGGTTGGGTGTTTCAGCGTTCGCCTCGCGTGTCCCGGCCGGTTCAGCGCAGGCGCTGCAGCCCAGTCATTACGCGGACCTGGTGAGCTCACTTTCCCCGCGGTTTTACGCGAAGGCCTGGGGCGGCGAGGACGCCGCCGCGCAGTAGCGTTTGCCCTAACTGGGCAGGGTGATGCGTTGGCCGTTCACCGATTGCGCCTCGGCGGCGTAAAGACCAACCACTGCTGCGGCCAGATCATCGACATGGGTGTACCCGGGGAATCTGCGTTCCGGATGCGCGGCCCGCAGTGCGTCGTCGACGAGGGCTTTCACCACGAGGATGGTGGCAGCTGATGTCTGACCGGCGCCCGGGGTGGTGCTGTCGCCGGCGGCGTCCTGATCCCGCCGGAATCCGTCGGCCACCGCTCGGGTCCAGGCTTCCGCGGCTGACTTGAGAGCCGCATAGGAGGCGGCTGCCGCCGTCGGGCTGTCCACGGCCGTGGAGGACACGATGGCCACCCGCCCCCTGGACGATGCGAGGAGTGGGGGGTAGAAGGCACGAGTGGTGTTCCGCAAGGTGGTGAGCACGCTGGTGTGGAGCAGCTCGTAGTCATCATCCGTCTGCCCGGTGATTCCGTTGCCGCCGCGCCAGCCGCCCACCAGATGAATCAGGCCGTCCAGTGACTCATAGTCGGCAGTGAGCGCATGGCATAACTCAGTGACAGCCTGGGCATCGGCCAGGTCGCAGACCCGGCGGTCGACGTCGTCGAGCTGGCCCAGCGCCTGCTCAAGCCGGCCGGCGTGGGATCCGACAGCTACCACCGCGGCACCCTGCTGGCGGAGCAGGGTGGCGCACGCGATCCCCGAAGCGCCGGCGGCGCCGGCCACCACCACCGTCAGTCCGTCGAGTGCTGGCAACGCGTTGCTCATTCAGCGGCCCCGGTGATACCGGCGGTGGACTCGATGACCGGTTTCATTTTGCGGTCCAATGCCTCAAAGAACATCGACAGCGGGAATTCGTCGTCGAGGACGGCATCGGTCAATCCACGAGGTGGTCCGGTCAGTTCGAGGGCGTCCGGGCCCTTGGCCCAGACCGACGCCGGGTGGGGTGTCACGGTTTCGGTGACCAGCTGGTAGGCGGCAAGCCAGTGGGCGGTCTTCGGCCGGTCAATGGACCGCCAGTAGAGCTGCTCAATTTTCTCGCCGAGGGCGATGACGACGTCGGGAACCTCCGCCCAGTCGATGCTCAGGCGGCTGTCGGTCCAGTGGAGCACGTGGTGCTGGTGCATCCACGCGAACAGGAGTTGACCGCCCAGACCGTCGTAGTTGCGGACCCTGCTGCCGGTGATGGAAAAGCGGAAGATCCGGTCAAAGATGACTGCGTACTGCACCAGTCGTGCATGACGGCGGGTCTCGTCGGGAGCCGATTCGTCGAGGGCGATCCTCACTGATTCGCGGAACGCCGTCAGGTCGCACCGGAGTTCCTCCAGGGAGTACAGGAAGTAAGGCATGCGTTGTTTGATCATAAACGGGTCAAACGGGAGGTCGCCGCGCATGTGGGTGCGGTCATGGATGAGGTCCCACATGACGAAGGTCTGCTCGGCCAGCTGTTGGTCTCCCACGAGCTCGCTGGCTTCAGCAGGCAGTTCCAGCTTGGTGATCTCCGCCGCGGCGGTGACCACCCGGCGGAAGCGTGCCGCCTCGCGGTCGGCGAAAATGGCGCCCCAGGTGAACTGCGGTGTGGTGCTGACGGCGACGGTCTCCGGGAAGAGGACTGCCGAGTTGGTGTCGTATCCGGCGGTGAAGTCGAGGAAGCGGATGGGGACGAAGAGCTTGTTGGAGTAGTCACCGGCTTCGAGCTCGGCGATGAACTCGGGCCAGAGCACTTCAATGAGCACTGCTTCGACCAGCCGGTTGGTGCTGCCGTTCTGCGTGTACATGGGGAACACCACCAGGTGCCTGAGGCCGTCGACCCGATGCTCCTGCGGTTGGAACTGCAGCAACGAGCTCAGGAAATCGGGCACTCCGAAGTCCGAGGACTGCCAGGTCTGGAAGTCCTCCACGAGGGCCGTGAGGTAGCCGGCGTCGTGGGGGAAAGACGGAGCCAGGGTCCTGATCGCCTCGACAATAGCGTCGACCAGTTCGGACGCCAACGCATGGTTCGAGGTTTCCGGGACGGATCCGTCCTTGACCTGGAGTGGTTGAAGAGCCGAAGCGGCGGCTTTGAGCTGATGCCAGGCGGGTGAACGCTCAGGGGCTCCGGCAGGTGAGGCGAGGCTGGTGTAAATGGTCGTCGAAGTCATGGAAGCGAGCGTAGCAACTGAAAAGGTTTACTTACTCAAAAAACCCTTGAGCATAAGCAACTCTTATTTTTGACTGGGTTGCACTGGTGGGGAGGCCCAGACATGCTGGACCTCCCCGCGGTTCTGCTAGGACTGTTCGAGCAGCTTCATGGACACCGAGTTGATGCAGAAGCGCTGGTCGGTGGGGGTGCCATAACCCTCACCCTCAAACAGGTGGCCGAGGTGCGAGTCGCAGTTGGCACACCGGACCTCGGTGCGCTGCATCCCCATGGAATTATCGTGCAGGTAGCGGACCGTGTTCTCGGCGAGGGGCGCCCAGAAGGATGGCCAACCGCAATGTGAATCAAATTTTTCGTTGCTGGTGAAGAGTTCGTGCCCGCAGGCGCGGCACTGGTAAACACCCTTGGTGTTGGTGTCGTAGTACTCGCCGGTATAAGGCCGCTCAGTACCAGCCTGACGAAGGACCCGGTACTCCTCACTGGTTAGCTCGGAGCGCCATTCGTCGTCGGTCTTCTGGACAGGGACATCGCTGGGTTCTGTTGTGCTCATGATTCCTTCAACGCCTAAGAACCGCCGATAAATCCCGAACCGGAATAGAGGTGCAGGACAGGCACACCCAGTCGGTCCTGGGCCTGATTCGCCCAGTCGGTGTGGAGGGTATCGGCGACGGCGTGGGGTCGGGTGATGACAACCGCTTGCTGTGCGCCATGCTGGCTGACGGCGTCGACCATTGCCTCGACAGCGTTGCCGGTGGCAATAATCCCGTGGGCGGTGAGACCGTGGGCCTCGGCCACCCGCAGCGACGCTTCGAGAGCCGCCTCGGCGCTCCCACGTGATTTCTGGGCCGATGGCTGCCCCTGGGACAATTCGCGGAACGCGTCGGCGAACTCCAGCAAGCTCAGGTGATGGAAGAACTCGGCCATCACATTCTTGTGCCGGTCATCGGGGATCAACACCAGCAGTGTGGCCTGTTCCTCACCCACCAGGGTCAACAGGTTCTTCGCGTCGCCGTCGTTGAGGCTTTCTTCGGTTAGTACCACTATCGTCTCGGACATGAGCCAAGACTAGTGCTCCAACGCGTGGCGCCCTAGTGCACGGAGACAGCAGCTCTCACGACACCCCGCTCCCGTGTGCCGCCGATCCTCCGGTCCACAGGCAAGAATGGGGGTATGCGTAAACTTTCCGCCACGGTGCCGGAGCAGTCCACCACCGCCCCCTGGGTCAAATGGACCATGCTCGGGGTGGGGATTGGTGGTGCCGTCGGCTCAACAATTGCGGCCGGCACCTCCGGTCTCGCTGCGCATTTCGCGCGTCAGGTAGTGACCCCAGCCCGGGTCAGGGACGAAAACCTCGACATCCTGGCGGTGATCGGCACCGGGGGTAGCCAGCAGGTCATTCTCCCCGCGAATGACGACACCACCGTCGAAGGGACCTACAGTCTCTACTTCGACGGTGGAGCAGGACATGCCCGGATTGGGGCGATCCTGTCCTACGTTCCCCGTGAAGGGACTGTGCAACGCGAGGTGGAGGCGGTGTACTCCGGGCATCTGGCCAGCGCGACGCGGGGCTGGTGGAGCGGCGCGGTCTTCCCGTCGCCGTCGGCGGTTGGCTTCGCTGATGAAGAGGTGGACATCCCGGTTGACGGGGGAGTAGCTCCGGCCTGGCTGATCCGCGCCGAGGAAGCCTCGAAGGATTGGGCGGTCATGGTCCACGGCAGGGGAGTGCAGCGGACCGAAGGACTGCGGGCGGTGCGTCTGGCCAGGTCATTGGGCATGACCAGTTTGTTGACCTCTTACCGGAACGACGGCGAAGCCCCGCACGCAGCCGATGGCAGGTACGGACTCGGGATGACCGAGTGGCGTGACGTTGAGGCGGCGATCGACTACGCGGTGGCACACGGTGCCGAGGGCGTGGTGCTTTTTGGGTGGTCGATGGGTGGCGCCATCTGCCTGCAGACCGCCGACCTCTCGGGTCATCGTCAGCGGATCAAGGCGCTGGTACTTGACGGTCCGGTGGTCAACTGGATTGAGGTGCTGGCGTATCACGCCCAGCTCAACCGCATCCCCGCACCGATTGGCCGGCTTGGCCAGTGGCTGCTGACCAACCGGGCCGGCCGGAAAGCCACAGGCCTCGCGGCACCGCTTGATCTGAAGAGCCTCGACTGGGTGTCACGGGCCGAGCAGCTGACCATTCCCACACTCATCATCCACAGCGAGGACGATGAGTTCGTGCCGGTGGGTGCTTCGGCTGAACTTGCGGAACGCAACCCTGCGTTTGTCACCTTCGAGCGGTTCCACCGGGCCCGCCATACCAAGGAATGGAATGTGGACCCGATGAAATGGGAGCAGACGGTGGCCAATTGGCTTGCCCCCGTACTCCACGGCCGCGCCCGCCCGGGCGTCCGGAACGGGCAAGCCGGTTAGCTGGTTTGCCCGGCCCTGACGGTGCGTTTGATCCGCCCCAGCATGGCCGTCATCCCGCGCATCCGCAGCGGCGTGATGGCCCGGGTGAGTCCCAGCCGGTCCGGAACGTCGTCCGGCACGGCGAGGATGTCGGCCGAGGAGAGCCCATCGAGACCTTCCAGCAGCACCCCGGCGAACCCGCGGGTTGTCGGAGCCTCAGGCGGGGCCGAGAAGTACAGGCGCACGATCTGCTCCGGGCTGTCGTCGATGTCGACGCTGAGGAACAGGGGAGTCTGGCATTCGACCACCTGTTCCAGCAGTTCCGGATGCTCCTGAAGGTGCTGGGGAAGCTCGGGGAGACCCTGGGAGAATTCGAGCAGCAGCTGCAACCGGTCAGGTTCGTCGAGGGCCTGAAAGTCCTCGACAATCTCACTCAATTTGGTGGGAAGTTCAGTGGTCATGACGCCGGAACCTCGCCGCGCTCTTCACCCTTGACGATCGGGACGCGCACAGCGTTGCCCCACTCGGTCCACGAACCGTCGTAGTTGCGGACCTTGGTGAAGCCCAGCAGGTGGAACAGGACAAACCAGGTGTGGCTCGACCGTTCACCGATACGGCAGTAGGCGACGACGTCGTCGTCGTCCTTCAGGCCCACCTCATCCCGGTAGATTGCATCGAGTTCGGCCCGGCTTCTGAAGGTGCCATCCTCGGCGGCGGCGCGAGCCCACGGGACGGAAGCCGCGGTTGGGATATGACCGCCGCGAAGCGCGCCTTCCTCCGGGTACGCAGGCATGTGGGTCCGTGCGCCGGTGTACTCGTCCACGGAGCGGACATCGATCAGCGGTTTGCCCAGGTGACCGAGGACGTCGCTCAGATAGGCGCGGATCGGCGCGTCGTTGCGTTCCACCACCGGATAGTCGGCGGTCTGGGGCGCCGGCACCTCGGTGGTGGTGGGCCGGCCCTCGGCGAGCCACTTGTCGCGGCCGCCATCCAGCAGCCGGACATCCTCGTGCCCGAATAGGCTGAAAACCCAGAGCGCGTAGGCTGCCCACCAGTTGCTCTTGTCACCGTAGATGACGACTGTCGAATCCCTGGTGATTCCCTTGGCCGACATCAGCCGGGCGAAAGCGGCGCCGTCGACATAGTCGCGGGTCACCTCATCGTTCAGATCCGTGTGCCAGTCGACCTTGACCGCACCGGGGATATGGCCCGTGGAATACAGCAGAACATCTTCGTCAGACTCCACCACCACGACCGACGGGTTGTCGAGATTCTGGGCGAGCCAGTCCGCGGAGACGAGCCGTTCCGGGTGGGCATAGTGAGCGAACTTCTCATGGGGGTCTGCTGCGACTGACATCCGTTGGCCTTTCTCGTGACGTTCTTGTGGTCTCTACTAGCCTAACCACGCGTTCCCCCATTTATTTCCGATGCGTTCACCGCATGCCATAAATGGCGGGCCGTGGGGTCGTCGCAGGGCGCGGCGGCCAGCGAAAGTGCCGTATTCTTGCCACCGTGGCAACAATCGAGCAGCTCTCCCAGCGGACCCCCAAAGTTTCGGTCGACGAACTCCTGACCGGGTTCTATCCGTCCCCTCGATTCGGTGAGGTGTCCTTCGACAGTTACCGTCCGGACCCCGGGCAGCCGTCGCAGGCCGCGGCCGTCAAGGCGTTGTCCGAGTTCGCCGACATGGTGAATCAGCCGGAGCCGACAGGGTTGCGGAAGCTCTTCGGCGCGAAGAAGCCAGCGGCGCGGGCCGGAATCTACCTCGACGGCGGTTTTGGTGTTGGAAAGACCCACCTCCTCGCTTCCCTGTGGCATGCAACAGCCGGTAAAAAGGCCTTCGGCACCTTCGTCGAGTACACCAACCTGGTCGGTGCGCTGTCCTTCCGTCGGGCCGTCGACGCGCTGAGCGGTTACGCGCTGGTCTGCATTGACGAGTTTGAGCTCGACGATCCAGGCGACACGGTCCTGATGTCCCGCCTGATGCGTGAATTGGCGGATGCCGGGGTCAAGCTCGCGGCCACGTCCAACACCCTTCCCGGTTCGTTGGGGGATGGGCGTTTTGCGGCAGTGGATTTCCAGCGGGAGATCCAGGTCCTCGCCGACCAGTTCGACGTGCTCCGGATTGATGGCGAGGATTACCGTCACCGGGGCCTTCCCGAGGCACCCGTCCCCTTCAGCGAATCCGGCCTTCACGACCGGGTACGTGAGCTCAGGACCGGCCCGGACGGCATCCTCGCCGAGGATACGTTCAGCGATCTGGTGAAGCACCTGTCCGGAGTGCACCCCAGCCGGTACCGCCAGCTGATCGACGGCGTCGATTTCATTGCCTGGCACAATGTGACAACTATTTCGGAGCAGGCGGTAGCGCTCCGCTTCGTGGTCCTCGCGGACAGGATTTATGACAAGGACATTCCGGTGCTGGCTAGCGGCGTAGCCTTCGACCAGCTCTTCACCGAGGAAATGATGACCGGCGGCTACATGAAGAAGTATCATCGTGCGGTGTCACGCCTGACAGCCCTGGCACGCCAGGGCAGCGAAGCCTAGGGCAGTGAAACCTAGCCAGACCCCTGGCACGCAAAAAGTGCCGGTGCTGCCTCGCGGCAGGACCGGCACTTTCTTGTCGAGCAGTAGGTCTTATACGGCCGGGGGAGTCCCGGGGCCAGCTGGCCGGTTGGTGTCCCCGCGGTCGGTCTTATCGACCATTTCGGAGGCTTTGGACTGAACCTTGTCGATCTTGTCGGCGTACTTGCCTCCGGTCTTGCTGTCAACAAAGTTGCCAGCGTGACCGATGCCGTCCTTGATCTTGCCAGAGTTCTCGCCCACCAGCTCGGTCGCCTTTTCCTTCAGCATCCCGGCCTTGCCTTTGAGCCCGTCAAATACAGACACAGGCACCTCCTTTCGATCCGGGAACCTGTTGTTCCCTCTGCCAAATATCTTAGGCCGATGGAATGGCAGTTCCAAGGACGTAACCTGTGCAACACCTGGGTGTCCGCCCTCGGCGTATTTCCACCCAGTTCCCACCCAGATTGCCCCGGCACCGGGGGTGTGACACCCTTGACGAGCCAGATGGCACCCGGACGAGGTGCGCCGTACCCGGTCAGCGACAAGACGGCGTTTCAGGAGTGAGACTGTCATGGCATGGATTGTTCTAGTGATATCCGGCGTACTTGAAGCCGTCTGGGCTACGGCCCTGGGAAAGTCCGAGGGGTTCACCCGGCTGGTTCCCTCAATCGTTTTCGGTGTCGCGGTGACGCTGAGCATGGTCGGGTTGGCCTGGGCCATGCGCACACTGCCCGTCGGGACCGCCTATGCGGTGTGGGTGGGAATCGGCGCCTCGCTGACCGTGGCCTACGCGATGATTTTCGACGGCGAATCCGCGTCCGTCATCAAAGTGCTGCTGGTCCTCGGGATTGTGGCCTGCGTGGTGGGCCTGAAACTGCTGCACTGACCCCGGGGCCAAGCCCTGCACGGAGGCCCGCTACCGGCGGGCTGTCGCTGGGCGGAGGTGCTCAGGCCCAGTGAAACCGTCCACCGCGAGGGCATCGGGGTCGCATGCAGCCGAACCAGCAAGAAAAAACACCCCCAAACGAAGCTGGGGGTGTCCTGGGTGCTGCGTGGTGTGGAGCGGACGACGGGATTCGAACCCGCGACATCCACCTTGGCAAGGTGGTGCTCTAGCCAGCTGAGCTACGTCCGCGAAAAAGCGGTACCCGGTGAATTCCGAAGAAACCACGGGAACCGCTTTGAGTGGGCGATACTGGGATCGAACCAGTGACCTCTTCCGTGTCAGGGAAGCGCGCTACCGCTGCGCCAATCGCCCATCGAGATGGGTGCAAGCTTCTGTACTGGAGGTGGGGACGGGATTCGAACCCGCGTATACGGCTTTGCAGGCCGCTGCCTCGCCTCTCGGCCACCCCACCGTGCCTAGTAAACCAGGACTGCCGAAACGTACTTCAACAGCTACAGTGACTTGCGAGCGGACGACGGGATTCGAACCCGCGACATCCACCTTGGCAAGGTGGTGCTCTAGCCAGCTGAGCTACGTCCGCATGTTGAGTGATGATCCATAACCCTGTGAAAATCCTTGGATTTGCAGGGTTATTCGTCGTTTTCCAACGAGTAAAAACTCTATAGGAGGAAATGGGGTTCGTCCAATCCGCGTCCACCAGCGTCAGATTCGGGCCAAATGTAGATTGTCAGTATCCGATGTCAGACTGGAAGCATGACACAACCGCTGCTGGCTCACTCAACAGAGCACGGACGCATGTATTCCCGCTCCACCAGGGACCGCCCGATAGTCCCCTCGATCACCACAGTGATCTCGCAGGCTGCTGCGTCGCTGGACGGGTGGATCGGCTACATGGCTGCCAACGCCGTCGCCAATGATCCCCGCGTCCCCGCGGCACTGGGCAATCCGGCGCAGCTCCGGACCGTCGTGAAGGACGCATCCGTCGCTGCGGAGCGGTACCGCGATGAGGCAGCGGGCAGAGGCACCCGGGTGCACTACTACTGCGAACAGGTGGCGCTTCGTGAGCTGGAACAGGCGCACGACGTCGACGCCGCCCGGCTAGCCCTGGTGGAGAACGGCGAGGAAGCCTTCGCTGACCGGTTTGACGAATGGTGGACGCTCTACCAGGTCCGCCCGATCGCTGCTGAATTGACCGTCTGGAACGACGAGGTCGGCTACGCCGGGACACTTGACCTACTGGCCGAGATTGGGGGACGGCTGTGCCTGATCGACTTCAAGACCAAGAACACCGACCGTGACGGACAGGTCAAGCCGCTGGACGACAAAGTGGTGATGCAGCTGGTGGCCGGCATGAAAGCTCAGGAAAGCCTGGTCGACGGTGAGAAGGGGGTCTGGGAGCCGTGGAAGTATGACCACGAGCTGATCCTGTTGGGAGTCGCAATCGGTAAGACCGAGGTACGCGCCATGCGCGCCAACCCCGAGGTCCTGAAAGAGCACTGGTTCCGGTTCTGCGCCCTGCGCCGGTCCTGGGAGGCCGGGCTCGACGCCGC
>NZ_ASZW01000235.1:0-7278 GCF_000468215.1 Arthrobacter sp. CAL618
CCCGCCGCGGGCGTCACGGTAGGCGGGATGGTCGGCTAGCCTTCCTTTGACCGAGGTCGACGAGGTTCGCGCCTAGAATGGCATCGACCCAAAGTGAAGTATTCCCAACGTTAGGACCACGGAGAGCATGGCCGTCTTGAGCATTCGGATCATCGGCGACCCGGTACTGAGAACCCCCTCTGCCGAGGTCACCAGTTTTGGACCCGAGCTCGCCAGACTGGTTTCCGACATGATGGAAACCATGGACGACGTGCATGGCGCCGGACTCGCAGCGCCCCAGGTGGGGGTGAGCCTGAGGGTCTTCACCTTCAGGATCGACGACGTTTCCGGGTACGTCATCAACCCTGTCCTGGAGGTAAAAACCGGGACCGGGGACGAGGAACTGGAAGGTTGCCTGTCGATCCCCGGACTCGGCTACCCGTTGAAGCGCGCGGACTGGGCGCGGGTGACTGGCGTGGATATCCATGGTGACGCTGTCGCCTATGAGGGCACCGGTATGCTCGCCCGCTGCTTCCAGCACGAGACCGACCACCTCAACGGCTCCCTGTACATCGAACGCCTCGACGGGGAGCACCGCAAAGCCGCCATGCGTGCCATCCGGAGCTCGGCCTACTCCTCGGTTGCCGACCAGACCACCCGTGACCGGTCACAGTCACTCGGTTCCAGTTTCGGGCTCGGAGCGTCAACCGCCCGACCGACCACTGGGACGAGCCGGAGTGGGGCCAGACGATCATGAGGGTGCTCTTTGCAGGCACTCCGGCCGTGGCGGTGCCCTCCCTCGACGCGCTGGTGGTTGCCGGGTTCGACGTCGTCGCGGTGCTGACACGTGAAGACGCGCCACTGGGCCGTAAACGGATCATGACGCCCAGTCCGGTAGCCGCCCGAGCAGCTAAACTAAATCTCCCGGTCATTCGCGCCAACCGGATTGACGGCGCAGTCACCGCGCAGATTGCCGACCTCAATATCGCAGTGGCAGCCATCGTTGCCTACGGCGGGCTGGTTCCGCAGCCAGCGCTGGAGCTGCCGCAGCATGGCTGGATCAACCTCCATTTCTCGCTGCTGCCGTCCTGGCGCGGTGCCGCCCCGGTGCAGCACTCAGTCATCGCCGGCGACGAAATCACCGGAGCCTCCACCTTCCGCCTGGAAGCGGGCCTCGACACGGGGCCGGTCTTCGGTACCATGACCGAAACGGTGCAACCCAGCGACACCAGTGGCGAGTTGCTGGAACGGCTAGCCCACAGTGGCGCCGTCCTGCTGGTCCAGACCCTGTCGGCCATCGCGGCCGGCCAGGCCGTGGCAGTTCCCCAACAGGGAGATATCAGCCTGGCACCCAAACTCACCATCGACGATGCCCGGGTGGATTGGGGCCAGCCGGCTCTTGCTGTCCGCCGACGGATCAATGGTGTGACACCCGAGCCGGGCGCCTGGGCCCAGCTGGGTGATCAGCGGGTAAAGGTGGGCCCGGTGTCGCCGTGGGTCGCGAATCCCGATGTGGGTGCGGACGCGGTTGCGGCTCTCGCCCCGGGCGAAGTGACGATGGCCGGCGCTGCCGTGCTGGTCGGAACAGGCTCCACTCCCGTGGTGCTGGGCGATATTCAGCCTGCTGGGAAAAAGATGATGCGTGCACAGGACTGGGCGCGCGGCGCCCTTCAACAAGGAGAGCTGGTTTTTTCGTGACGAGGTTATTTTCGTGAGCAATCCAGGGCAGGGCAAAGCGGGCGGTTCCGACCGCCGTCGCAATGCGGCCGGACGGGAACGTAACAGGTCAGAGCCGCGCGGGTTCTCCACCGCCGCACCATCGGAGCGGACCCGACGCGCCGACCCGGCACGACTGGTCGCCTTCGAGGTGCTCCGCGCCGTCGCCGCCGACGACGCCTACGCCAACCTGGTGCTGCCGGTCAGCATCCGCAAACACAAGCTCGACAAGCGCGACGCAGGCTTTGCCACCGAACTGGCCTACGGAGCGTTGCGCGGCCAGGGCACGTATGACGCGGTGTTGGCGAAGTGCGTCGACCGCCCCCTGGAGAAGCTCGATCCTGCCATCCTCGATGCCCTGCGGATCGGCACGCACCAGCTGCTCGCCATGCGGGTTCCCGCTCATGCTGCACTGGACCAGACCGTCGGCCTCGCCCGCGCCGTCATCGGTGCCGGACCGTCGGCTCTGATCAATGCAGTCCTGCGGCGGGTTTCATCGAAATCCCTTGAGGAGTGGACAGCAGAACTCACCGCTGGCCTGACCGATGCCACCAAGATCAGTTCGCTTACCCACAGCCACCCGGAGTGGATTGTCCGGGCGCTCCGGCAGGCCCTCGTCGACCACGGCCGGGACGTGTCCGAGATAGAAACGCTGCTCGCGGCGAACAACGCGGCACCGGTAGTCAATTTACTGGCACTCCCCGGGCTGGGGTCCCTCGATGAGGCGTTCGAAGCCGGGGCTGTTCCCGGGGAGCTGGCCGAAGGATCGGCACTGTTCTCAGCGGGCGACGTCGGCCGCCTGGAAAGCATCAGGACCGGCACCACCCGGGTCCAGGATGCCGGATCCCAGTTGGTTGCCCGTGCCCTCGCGGCAGTGAAGCTGGAGCCAGTTGAGTCGGAAGCCGTGAAACCGGAGGCGGCGGAAGACGGAGCGGGGTCGGTGAAAACCGGCGCTGCCGGCCACTCCGAGCAGTGGCTGGACCTGTGCGCTGGCCCCGGCGGCAAGTCGGCACTGCTGGGTGCCCTGGCACAGCAGCGGGGCAACACGCTGGTGGCCAATGAGCCGTTGGAGCACCGGGCCCAGCTGGTGCGGCAGGCACTCCGGCCGCTCGACCCTGCGGTCTGGTCCGTCCGGGTCGGCGACGGTCGAACGGTCGCCGAGGATTTTCCCGACACCTTTGACCGCGTCCTGGTGGACGCCCCCTGCACCGGACTCGGCGCGCTGCGCCGCCGCCCGGAAGCCCGCTGGCGGCGCAAGCCTTCCGACATTGCCGGACTCGGAAAGCTGCAGCGTGAACTCCTGGCCGCGGCGCTGACGGCCGTCCGACCCGGGGGAGTTGTGGCCTACGTGACCTGTTCCCCGCACCCGGCCGAGACCTCGGCGGTGGTCCAGGATTGCCTGCGCCGCCGTGACGACGTCGAACTCATCGACGCGGGCGCTGTCCTCGACGGCGTCAGCCTCACCGGGTCGCTGGCCGCCGGGCACGAGTCGACAGCCCAGCTCTGGCCACACGTCCATGGCACGGATGCGATGTATCTGGCCCTGATCCGCCGCACTGCGTAAAGATATCCACAACTCCGACGACGAGTAAACCCTGGAAACGCTACGGAAGTCGCCAGAGCTCACGGTTCGGCGGGTAGGTTGAGGGAAGCCACCCGAAGTTGTCCCCGCCCAAGGAGCGCCATGACCGCCTGTTGCATCAACCCGAGCATCCTGTCCGCCGACTTTGCCAACCTGCAGGCAGAGCTCGCACGTATTGCGTCGGCTGATGCGGTGCACGTGGACGTCATGGACAACAGTTTCGTCCCCAACCTGACCCTTGGTCTTCCGGTGGTCAAACGGATCCACGAAGTCAGTAGCCTTCCGCTGGACGTGCACCTCATGATTGACGACGCCGACCGGTGGGCTCCCGGTTACGCCGAACTCGGTGCAGCCTCAGTGACGTTCCATGCCGAAGCAGCGGCGGCGCCGATCCGGTTGGCCCGCGAACTGCGCAGCATCGGCTCCAAGGCAGGCATGGCGCTACGCCCGGCGACACCCGTCGAACCCTACCTCGACCTCCTGGGCGAACTGGATCTCCTGCTGATCATGACGGTCGAACCCGGTTTCGGCGGCCAGCCGTTCCTCGACGTCATGCTGCCCAAAATCCGGCGCGCGGCCGAAGCGATCAGGGGGAGCGGTCTGCCGGTGGCACTTCAGGTGGACGGTGGCATCACCGAGGACACCATCCTCCGGGCCGCCGACGCCGGGGCAACAGTCTTTGTCGCAGGCTCCGCGGTGTACGGTGCGGACGATCCCGATCAGGCTGTCATACGTCTCCGCGACGCCGCCCAACGCGCCTCGGACGAACGCCGGTAAGCCCGGCAACCGGTAGGTCAACCGACGCATCAACCGGCTGAGGCAGGTCAACCGACGCATCAACCGGTAACCGGCACCGCAACCGGCTCAGCGATGCATCAACCCGCACCCGAGTCACGGGTCGGTGATGGTAATCCTGATCGAGCGGGCGTCGATTGCTGCCTGCTTGAGGATGTCCAGCCGCGGATCGGGTACCACCAGGAATGCCAGCTGCGGCAGCGCCCGATAGCTGCGCAGGACCGGGTTCGCCAGGGTTTCGCTGGCCAGCGGCCGGTCTCCGCCCAGCTGCAGGCTGCCGGGGCTGTGCTCGGCGAACAGCCGCGCCGCATGAACCGCTGCTGCATCGGCCAACCCGGCCGCCTGATTGGCCCGCCGCCGCGCGAAGCGCTGCTGTGACCAGCCGCCGGCCGCGGTCCGGGACTGGACATATTTGGTGCCGGTCTTCGACGCCACCAGCTTGCCGTGCTCGGCCACACCCACCGCATAGCCGCCCCGGCGTACCAGCAGCAGCCCAATGAGACGCTGGCTGGTGGCCGCCGCGACCAGGTCATCGACCGTTGGGCCCCCCGGGCTGTCCCCGGCGGACTCCCCGCCGGACTCCCCGCCGGACTCCCCGGGCGGGTGGAGCACGGCCACGCAGCCGTTGGCGCCGCGGAGCATGAGCGCCCCGCGCGACCGGGCGTCGTGGTCGAGCCCGTCGGTCGGAGCCAAACCGCCGTTCCCCGCACTGAACCGCTCCACCCAGCCGGGCAGCCGCTCGGGTGACACCAGCACCTGGCGCGGTGATCCCACTAGCGTCTCCGTTTCCTCTGCGACTGGTTGTCCCTCAGCTGGGCCGGCTGCCGATAGCCCGACCGTCAGTGCTTCACAGTAGCCTTGGCTGTGTGAATGATCTATTCAGCGCGGCGTACGGGTCCGACGACGACGACGACGTCACCAGCCACAGCGTCAGCAGTGCCGAACGCCACCGCAGCCCCCTGGCCGTGAGGATGCGGCCGCGTTCAATTGACGAAGTGGTGGGTCAGCAACACCTCCTCGGCCCAGGGTCGCCGCTGCGGACCCTGGCGGGCGACGCCGACCGTACCGGCCCGGCAGGACCGTCCTCGGTGATCCTCTGGGGGCCGCCAGGCACCGGTAAGACCACCCTCGCACATGTGATTGCGCGGGGTCGCGGCCGGACCTTTGTTGAGCTGTCGGCCATTACCGCCGGGGTGAAGGACGTCCGCCGGGTGATGGACGAGGCCCTCACCGCCCGCGATCTGCACCGCACCACCACGGTCCTCTTCCTCGATGAAATTCACCGCTTCAATAAGGCACAACAGGACGCGCTGCTGCCCGGGGTCGAGAACCGCTGGGTGGTGCTTATCGCCGCCACCACCGAAAACCCCTCCTTCTCGGTGGTATCACCCCTGCTGTCCCGGTCCCTGCTGCAAACCCTGAAACCTCTCACCGAGGCGGACATCGCCGATCTCCTGACCCGCGCGGTGAATGATCCGCGGGGACTCGACGGGTCGGTTCGGGTCAGCGACGACGCTCTCGAACACCTGGTTCGGCTGGCCGCAGGGGACGCACGCCGGGGACTGACCGCCCTCGAAGCCGCAGCCGGGGTGGCCCACTCGGCCACCGACGAGCCCGGGGAGCAGGTTCTGGTGCAGCTCGAACATGCCGAGAAAGCAGTCGACGTGGCCGCCCTGCGCTACGACCGTGCCGGCGACCAGCACTACGACGTCGCCAGTGCCTTCATCAAATCGTTGAGGGGGTCCGACGTCGACGCGGCGCTGCATTATCTAGCGAAGATGCTGGAGGCGGGGGAGGACCCTCGCTTCGTGGCTAGGAGGCTGATGATCTCGGCCGCCGAGGACGTCGGGATGGCCGATCCGACCGCCCTGCAAACGGCCGTCGCTGCAGCACAGGCCGTCGCGTTGATCGGCATGCCCGAGGGGCGGATCATCCTGGCCGAGGCGGTGGTGCATATCGCGACGGCGCCCAAATCCAATGCCTCGTACAACGGAATCAACGCAGCCGTTGCCGATGTGCGCGCCGGGCGGGGGCAGGGCATTCCGCAGCACCTGCGGGACGCCCACTACCCGGGGGCCAAACAACTGGGGCACGGCAGCGGCTACCTCTACTCCCACGACGAGCCGCACGGCATCGCCGCGCAGCAATACGCACCTGATGATCTGACCGGCCACGACTACTACCAGCCCACCGATCGTGGGGCCGAACGGGACATTGGCTCCAGGCTCGCCCGACTGCGGCGGATCATCCGCGGCAAGTGATTCAGCTCGGTGCCCGCAGCACTGCTAGGATTGACGGTTGACTGGCAAGTCGCGTTCTGCGCAACCCACCATCGAAGGTTTGGTTCATTCAGGCATGACCCGCTCCGGCGGTTCACTTCGGGGCAGGGCTGCGCGCACTGCGAACTGTAGTACCGGGAAGCGGCCACTCCCGGCTCTCCGCAAGTGGAGGCCAGCGACACTGAAAGTGCCTGCCGTTCAACTGGGAAACCAACTGGGCAGCAGCGCAACTTTGCCGCAAAAATAATGGAAGGTATTCGTGGCTAACAACACACGTGCCCGCCGTAAGGTTCGCATTTCGCGTGCCCTCGGCATTGCTTTGACCCCTAAGGCCGAAAAGTATCTGGAACGTCGGCCGTACGCGCCCGGCCAGCACGGACGCGCCCGCCGCAAGCAGGACAGCGATTACGCTGTACGGTTGCGCGAAAAGCAGCGTCTGCGCGCCCAGTACGGCATCCGCGAAGCCCAGATGACCCGGGTCTTCGAGGAAGCTCGCCGCACCAAGGGCCTGACCGGTGAGAACCTGATTGAACTGCTCGAAATGCGTCTCGATGCCCTGGTGCTCCGCGCCGGCTTCGCCCGCACCAGCGCGCAGGCTCGCCAGCTCGTCGTTCACCGTCACATCATGGTCGACGGTTCACGCGTTGACCGCCCGTCCTACCGCGTCGCCGAAGGACAGCTCATTCACGTACACCCACGCAGTGAGGTCCTCGACCCACTGCAGGTTGCCGCCGCAGGCGCGCACCGCGATGTGCTGCCCGCAGTACCCGGCTACCTGGAGGTCCAGCTGGACAAGCTCCAGGCGCGCCTGGTGCGCCGCCCGAAGCGCTCCGAGGTCCCAGTGACCTGCGAAGAGCAGCTCGTGGTGGAGTACTACGCACGCTAGTTCCTTAGCTTTTACAGCAAGGACCGGCGCTCAAAGGCCCG
>NZ_ASZW01000236.1:0-755 GCF_000468215.1 Arthrobacter sp. CAL618
AAGGGGTGGGTGAGGATCCTGGTGAACGATGGTGCGTGCCCGGCGAGCTTCCGGGCGGTCTCGGGATCAATCGGACCATACCCTTCCAGCTCACCCGGTGTGTCCCCGCCGAGGAGAGTCATCACCGGGACGGTGACGAACACCTTCGCCTGCACACCCCAATACGTGCTGGCCTCCCGCGGCTGACTGGGGCTGTTGCTCTCTCGCCGCTGACTGGATCCGCTGTTCGTCCCGGATCCGCTGTCCGTCCGCAATTCGGGGTCCGCTGTTCCCGGCCCGGCCCGGTCAGCACCCGGGCCGGCCCCAGCGGCAGTACCAGGTTCGGTCCCAGCGGCAGCAGCAGGGCCAGCAGGGCCAGCTGGGCCAGCTGGGTCGGGTGCGTCACTCATGTGTCCGGTGGGTCCGGCACTGGTCAGGACATCCACGAGCACATCGGCCCTGAGTTGGGTGAGGGTCCGGTCCTCGTCGGGGCCCTGCAGGTTACGGGCTGCGGTATCGACGCGGTGGAAAATCCCGGCAGCTTGTTCGGTGGGCAGGAAGGCTGCGAGCCAGGCCATCCCGTCCTGCGCCGGGTCCAGATACACTCGACGGTCCTGGAGCGCCTTCCGGTGCCGCAGGGTGATCGATTCTGGGTGGAAGATGTCACGTAACCGTTGGGCCTGGCGGTAAAACTTCGCCACCGTGGTCTTGCAGGCCAGACCGATGAGCTGGGCCTCGAATGCGGCCATCACGGCGGGAACGGTATCCGGGATACC
>NZ_ASZW01000237.1:0-10033 GCF_000468215.1 Arthrobacter sp. CAL618
CCACGGGCCGCCCCGACGGCAGTCATGATTGCAGCGATTCTGGCAGTTACCGCTTGCTCGCCACAACCCCCGCAGGGAGCCAACAGGGCCGCTACCGCTGCCCCGTCAGCCAGTGCAGAAGGTTACCCAACGGGTCACGTCCACGGCATGAGCGTGGACCCTGGCACGGACCGGGTTTTCCTCGCCACCCACGATGGCCTGTTCGACGTCTCAGAGTCACCGGCCATCAAGATCGGCCCGACCATCGATCTGATGGGTTTCACCTCAGCAGGGGAGGGCGAGTTTTATGCATCCGGACACCCTGGTCCGGGATCTGATCTTCCCGACCCGGTGGGGCTAATTCGGTCCACCGACGAGGGGCGCACGTGGCAGCCGCTGTCCCGGCAAGGGGAGTCCGATTTCCATGCCCTCGCCTCAACCGACAACGGGATAGTCGGTTTTGACGGCCAGTTGCAAGTGAGTAGCGACGGGACCACCTGGGAATCCGTGGCAGAACAAATTCCGGTGTTCAACCTGGCCGCAACGCCACAGGACAGTATTGTTCTGGCGACCACAGAGGACGGCCTGCAACGCTCCACGGACAACGGCGAAACGTGGAATGCCGTGCCCGGTGCACCCCTGCTGATGTTCACGGCCCTTTCGGAAGGTGCCGCTGCTGGGATTACACCCGAGGGCCAGATCTACACCAGTCGTGACGCTGGCCTGACCTGGGTCGAGCAAGGAACGATCCCCGGTCAGGCAGCCGCGATAGCCACGCACCTGGTCGGGGATCTGACCCTGCGAATATGGGTCGCGACCGAAACCGGTGTCCAGGTCTCCGATGACAACGGGCAGTCCTTCACGGACATCCGAGTCAATCAGGAGTAGCCGCTGGTTCGGAGACTGGACGGCTAAAGCTGCAATACGGCGACCCGCTGAGGAAGCCTGGGGAGCGCCCGGCCAGCCGCTACCCGCGGCGCTCCCTCAGGGTGACGAGCTCAAAGCGAGGCTGGAGACCGTGGATCCGATCTCACCTGCACCAGATAAGTAGGTCAGGCCTTTGAACGGTCCGGCGACAAGGTGATGGCTCTACATCGATGAATATCGATATCATAGTGAGGAACCGCAATTGCGCTGGTCGGCCTCTTCCGGGCGACGGCCGGGGTGACTGGGGCTCGTTGGTTCGGTATCGAATCGAACCTTTGTGGAAGCCAGGGAGAACCACATGTCTGTGATCCGAATTTACGAAACTACGCTTTGTTGCGACACGGGTGTGTGTGGCCCCGATGTGGACCAGTCCCTGGTGGACGTCACCGCCGACGTGCGTCATCTCCAAAGCCTCGGAGTTGAGTCGCGCACACGACCGGCACTTGGCCTGAGCGCAAAGTCCGGCGGCTGCTGCGGCGGCTCAACGAGTTGCGGCTAGGTCCGGGGATGAAGTTTCTCGAGAACGCACCACGATTCTTGTTCTTTACTGGCAAAGGTGGCGTGGGTAAGACATCCGTAGCCTGCGCCACGGCTCTTACACTCGCCAATGCCAGTCAGAAAGTTCTGCTGGTGAGCACCGACCCAGCCTCAAACGTTGGCCAAGTGTTCGGTATGGTCATCGGCAATACCGTCACCGCGATTCAGGATGTTCCGGGTCTCTCCGCGCTGGAGATCGACCCGGAGCAGGCCGTCGAGGCGTACCGGGAACGGATCATCGCACCCGTTCGGGGCCTCCTGCCCGAGACTGAGTTGGCCAGCATCGCCGAGAGCCTTTCAGGGTCGTGCACCACGGAAATCGCCTCTTTCGACGAGTTCACCAACCTGCTCGCAGACGAGAGCTCCTATGGGGAGTACGACCACATCATCTTTGATACAGCTCCTACGGGCCATACGATCCGCCTTCTTCAATTGCCGGGTTCATGGACCGATTTCCTCGAGACTGGCAAAGGAGACCCGTCATGCCTGGGCCCTTTGTCAGGGCTCGAGAAACACAAGCAGGTGTATGCCAAAGCAGTGCAGGCACTCACGGACCCCGCCAGGACCCGGCTTGTCCTGGTTAGCCGGGCGCAGACGTCGTCCCTGGCTGAGATCGAGCGTACCTATCTCGAGCTCAACCAGATCGGAATCAGGAGCGGGTACGTGGTCATTAACGGTGTCCTGCCGGAAGCCGCCGGCGACGAGAGATTAGCCGTGGCCCTGCGGTCCAGGGAAGCTGCCGCCATCGCGGCCATTCCTGAAGCGGTCGCCGCGCTGCCCCTCGATGTGCTGGGCCTCAAGCCAGGCAACATGGTCGGCGTACCGGCGCTTAGGTCTCTGTTCGCAACTGGGTCCAGACCGGCCATCCTTGACGAGACGACACAGACACCGGAGGTCGAGGACGCGCCACTGGCAGCCTTGGTTGACGAGATCGAATCGGACAGCCGTGGCCTGGTGATGTGTATGGGGAAGGGCGGGGTGGGGAAAACCACCGTCGCTGCCGCCATTGCGGTCGCACTCGCCGGCAGGGGGCACGCGGTCCACCTCACCACGACGGATCCTGCAGCGCACCTCACCGAAACACTGCACGGTTCAGTCCCTGGATTGACGGTATCTCGTATCGATCCGGTAGCGGCAATTCAGGAGTACCGGAGCCACGTGATGGAAGCCAAAGGCCGGAACCTGGACGATGATGGTCGTGCCGCCCTAGCTGAGGACCTGATGTCCCCATGCACTGACGAGGTGGCTGTCTTCCGGCAGTTTTCCAAGGCGGTCCAGGAATCCCGGCGGCGCTTCGTGGTGATCGATACCGCGCCGACCGGTCACACGCTGTTACTCCTGGATGCGACCGGTTCATACCACCGGGAAATTGCCCGCCAGGCTGGAGATACCATGGGCTTCGTGACGCCCCTGATGCGGCTGCAGGATCCTGCGCAGACCAAGGTAATTCTTGTCACGCTGGCCGAAACGACACCTGTCCTCGAAGCCGAAGAGTTGAAAAGTGATCTGGAACGGGCAGGAATCCACCCGTGGGCCTGGGTGATCAATAGCTCGATTGCCGCCGCACACCCGCAGACGCCGTTTCTGCGGGCGCGCGCCGCGAGCGAAATCGAACAGATGGCGAAGGTACGCGCCTTGACCGACCGAGTGGCTCTTATTCCGTTGTTGCCCGAGGAACCCATAGGGGAGGAGAAACTGAGGGCTCTGACGGCTCTCGCTTCGATCTAGGTGCGTCTTGCGTGCCGCGAGGGAAGGCCGAATGGATCGCCCACTTTCTTTTTGAGAATGATTCTCATAAGATGGTGGAATGCACTTGATCATCATTACTTCGCTGGACGCACTCAGTCGCAACAACGCCACATCTCAGTTGGCCGCGCTATCTCCGGAAGTTCCAGTGGTGCTGCACGACCTGCTCGACGATTCAGTGGTGACGCGCCGCATCCATCAGAATGACCAACTGGTGGAACGAGAGTCGTCTGTCCTAGAACACGGTTGTCTGAGCTGCACCGTCCGGTTCGATCTGGTCCCCGTCCTGATACGCCTGGCCGCTGCCGGCACCTCTCTGGCGATCGTCGGGCTGCCGCCGGGCACCACGGCCGAGAACGCGATTGACGGGATTCATGCCATCGCCCGGGGGAATTTTACTGTGGATTCGGTAGCGTTGGCCGCACAGCCTGAGGACGTGGAGAACCAACTGTGGGACCACCACACGTTGTTTGAGTCTGGTTACACGGCTGTTCCCGAGGATGGCAGGACCCCTGGCGAATTCCTGATGGGGGAGTTGCTCTTTGCTGACACGGTGCTCACCACTGTCAGTGATCTGCTGCCATCGGATCAGGAACTGAGTCTCAGGGGTGTTCAGCTCATCGGACAGCTTGCCCCGCATGTGCGGATGCTGCCCGCCCGGGGGGCGATCGCGGCCCACCTTGGGGCGCACGACGACGAAGCAGCCCGCGCCCGAAGTTGTCCCGGAGCGGTCGCGGTGCCGTCGACGTCGTCCGGGCCCTTCCGCACTTTCGAATACCGCACGGACCTTTTACTGCATCCCGATCGCTTTCGATCAGCATTGGGTGCCATCTCCGAGGGTTGCTGCTTTGTTCGGGGCGGTGTCTGGATTGCCGGTCTGCTGGAGACCGAAGTAGCAGTGTTCGGTGTTGGCCCGCGCATAGCCCTCAGCAACGGCGGCCCCTGGGCCAGCGATCCACAGGGGCAGTGGCGCCGCGGCACTCACCTCGCTCTGACCGGCGATGACATCGATGACTTCGAGGTGACCAGCCTGCTGGCAGCCTGCGCACTGACGGATGAGGAACTGCGGTCGCCCCTTGTTTATGCACCCAACAAAACCAGCCGATAGAGACCAACAGAAACCCCTGAAGGAGAACCATGAAGGTACGCAATTCCCTCCGCGCACTGAAAAAAGTCCCGGGAGCCCAGATCGTCCGCCGCAGAGGCAAAACTTTTGTCATCAATAAGAAGAATCCGCGTATGAAGGCCCGCCAAGGCTGACGCCATGGTCAAAAATACAAAGGGTTCAACGGGGATCGTGGTGGCGCCCGGACCATCGCACCTCCGGGAAGAGACCCACTCAGGGCTGCCGCGGTCAGAGATTTACCGGACCCGGAGGGGCCCACCAGGGCTACCGCTTCACCGCGGGAGATAGTCAGCGACAGGCCCTTGACCAGGTATTGGGAGGCAATACGGATCGATAGATCCTGCAAGACCAAACTCACCACGCACCCCAGCTCACCATTATTGATTATCGTTCTTATTAAGATACCGATAATGCGGATGGTTCTCAACTGGGGCGCCCTGTGTACTGCCGTTTCCTCAGGGTTTGTCGTGGGGGACTATCTGAGTGGCTTCTCGTCAGCCTCGGGTGGTCGGTCCGTCCCGGGACTCAACCCGGGGGATAGGGAAGGTCCGGCGTTGGTTTCCGGGACCAGGGCGGCGCGCTGAGGAGGAAGACTGTGGCGGCGATTGTCACACCCGCGGCGAAGATGGTGACCAGATGGGTCGACACCGCGGTGCCGTTGTACATGGTGATGCCTACAGCCAAGAGTGACACGGCCAGGAGAATCAGGGCGATCCAATGCTGGCGGCGCAATCCCATCAGAACCATGAGGGCGGGGACCGCGTACCAGATCATGCTCGCCGTTCCCATGGAATTGATCTGGTCGATCACACTTCCGCTGCCTGGTATCGCGGCCACTACCGAGCGGAAAAACATTGACGCGCAATGCAGGATCAACCCCAGCACACCCACGACCGTCAGGGCCAGATCCAGCGGAGTCAACCGTCGGGTAACCCGCTTTAGGGGGAGGAACGGGACCGCCAGACGGAGAATTAGCAGCAGAGATGCGACGGCAGAGAGGGTCAGGACAAACGAGGTGGACATAGAATCACCTTAAAGGATCACCGGCGGTCGGAATGTGTCGTCGAATACCCTAGAAGAACGTGGGAAAACTTGTCCGGTGACCTATCGGACGAATCCGTCAACGAGTCACTCCAGGAGCACCATGACGTACACACTCAGCACCACCATTGCGCTTCCCTGGGCTGAAGCCCTGGAACTTACCCGGGAAGCACTATCAGCTCAGGGTTTCGGAATACTCACCGAGATTAATGTTCGTTCCACCTTTGAAGCCAAGCTCGGCACCGAAGCCGCGGACGCCGTGGGAGATTACACCATCCTCGGTGCCTGCAACCCGGCCCTGGCCAGCCGGGCCATTGCGGCCGAGCCCGAAATCGGCGCGCTCCTGCCCTGCAACGTCGTGGTCCGTCGAAGCAAAGCCGCAGACATCACCACAATCGAGGCCATCGACCCGGAGACCATGGTTCAGCTCAGTGATGCGCCAGCGGTCAAAGAGGTCGCCGACGACGCCAGCAGCCGCCTGCGTAAGGCCCTGGCCGCCCTCAGTAGTTAACCCGGTCTAGCTACCCGTGGTTGGGTGGCTCGGAACCAGCCAGCCAGAAGGAGAACAATAAGGGTGATATCGATGATGTCACCGCCGTAGTACATCAGCTGCGCTCCTGTCCGGCCATCGAAGATCTCGACACCGGCCGGAGGATGGACGTAGAGCCATTTAGCCAGGATGGAGTGAGCGGCGATGAATACGATGAGGACTACGGAGCGCATCTGGATCGAGGCCCGGTGTGGGTTGGGATCGGGACCTATCAGGACCGCTACAAAAAGGTAGCCTGCCAGAAAGATATGCATATGTACCGCTCCATGAAGTAGCACCGAAGTGTGCATTAGTGAGTACAAGTCGGTGGTGTAGAGAACCCATAGTCCTCCCGCATTGAGCCCGCCTGCGACCGTCGGGTGGGTGATGAACCGGAGAGGCGGAGACCTCAGAAAGCGGGTGAGGACCTGCGCCCGTCTCACCGTCAGAGCGCGCAGGGCCAGAGTAAGGGGCGCCGCGAGTACCAGCAGCAGCGGAGCAGCCATTCCGATGAGTAGGTGACCAGTCATATGAGCAGTGAAAGTGGTGCGCGCAGCAGCGGCAATAGGCCCAACTAGTCCCACCCCGATGCAGAGCAGACCCGCGTACCAAGCCATAACTCGACTTATGGGCCACCGTCCACGGGACCGGGCCGCCCAGAGGGCAAGGGCGTAACCCGCCGCGGCCGCAACCAGGAGCAGCACGACCAGGGCATCGAAAGCTATCCATCCGAGAGCATAAACGTCGTCGTTTGAACTGCTGGGAGAGTTATGGTCGTGTTGATGCTGCAGATCCACTGGCTGAACCTTCAGTCCGATGTCTGTGGCGGACGAGTCCGCCACAGAATTAACACCCCGACCAGTAACAGCACGATGGCAGACCCTATCCAGATTACGTCGTAGGGCAGCAAATCCACGTCATAACGAATCTGATGAATGCGCAGAACCTTGTGGTCAATAACGCCGTCAAAAAGTTGGAAAGACCCAACTCCGGTAATGAGCGCCCCAGTCCATCGCTTCCAATTCACCTCGGCGCGGCGACGAATGTCAGCCAAAACGAACAGGCCCCAAATAGTAATAAACCAACCGAACGCGTGAAAGAAACCGTCAGCGGTCAGCGCGACCTCGGTGGTGGACAGGTCATAGAAGTGGTGCCACTGCAAACCCAAATGGAAGATAAACAAGTCAATAATCGATGCCGCTACCCCGCACCCGAAAAGGAAACCGGAGAGAACGACGCGCCGTTCAAGCCCCGAGTCAGGCCCACGGGAGCCTTTATCCACACCACTGCTTCTGCGCATTCTGCCGGCAGGCATCGAAGCTTCCCTTCACCTTGGGGTGGTAATTGCACATTTCATCATAATAGCTACGGCACGTCGGCGATCGGCAGAATACGCCTCAATTACAGGGGCGCGGGTGGAATAAGAACGAAATTACCCACGTGTACCTTATCGAGGAATTCACGTTGAGCGGCCGCGATCTGGTCAAGTGGGAAGACCTTGGCTAGGAGAGGCCGGATCTCCCCACGCTCGATGTAGGAGATGAGGCTAGGGAATACCGCGTCGTCCCACGCTGTGCACCCGATCAAGGTGAGATCCTTCAGATAAATGGTCCGCATATCCAGTTCGACAAGAGGTCCGCCGATGGCGCCTGAGGATACGTACGTCCCTCCCCTCTGGAGGAGACTGAGCATCGCGGGAAAACCGGTGCCGGCCACGTTGTCGATCACGACCTCGGTGCTTTCCGCTCCCAGCACGCTTAGCGCCTCGTCCCGCCCGAGGACTGTATCCGCTCCCAGGGCCCGGACCCGATCCTGTTTGGCCTCACTGGCAATGCCAATGGTATGAGCGCCACGTCGCTTGGCGAGTTGTATGACGGCCGAGCCAACGCCACCGGAGGCACCCGTCACCACTACCCGCGACCCCGAAGTGACACCTGCACGGCGGACCATGTTCTCCGCTGTTCCGTAAGCGCAAGGAATGGTGGCTAATTCGGCGTCGCTCCAGTCGCAGTCCACAGTGAAAACCTCGTGTTCGGGCACAGCAACGAATTGAGCGAACGCTCCGTCCCGGTCCGACCCTAACCAACTGGTTTCCATCGAGGAGAATCCCTGCGTGCGCATACATGCGCGGATCAGTACCCGAGCCCCAACCGAGGACTCGTCGCCCCCGCGACCGACGGCGACAATACGTCCGCAGCAGTCTGCGCCCTGGATTAGGGGGAACGGGGTGGCCGTGTTCCAACCCCCGTCCGGCCGCGTCGCCGTCTGCCCGGAATCGTTCTCTGCTGCGTCATTGGTGCCTGTCGCCACCGATGACGAGTACCAACCGAGTCTGGTGTTGATTTCGGTATTGTTGACGCCGGCTGCCAACACCTGAACTAATACCTCACCTTCGGTTGGCGCCGGGACTGGAACCCGACTCACCTCGAGCCGGTCGTAGCCACCAACCCCGGTAGTGACAATCGCCATCATGGTCTTCCCCTCGAGGACTGGCCTGGTTGGGGGATGAATCGTGGGCATTCACCCATTTTGCTCTATCTACCGAGCAGTCGCCAACGACTCCGTCAGTGGCCTGTCGTGCGTCCATCAACCCGACAGATTCCTGTGCGGATCAAGTAGCCAGCGTTCAGCAGAGATGACCTCCTCGAAGTATTGGGTGGGATAGGGCGGTTCGTGCACTTCTTTGAAGTAGGTGGTGATGGCGCGGTCGACGGCTGTCGGTCCGACGATCGCTAGTGCAGAAACGTTGAGCCCCGACGCGAAGGCGTACAGTGCCGGTCTACTGAGGGAGATCATTTTGTTGAGGTGGACGAGCATTGGTAGACACAGAGCTGGCGATACTTTCGCAAGGCTTCTGACGAGCTCCATGGCGTCTTTTTTCGAGACAGTTACCCCTTGGTCCCACTGGACTTCGATATAGCCTCCGCTATGGGGAAGGAGCGAGAACCTTTGGTTTGCTTCACTGTCATCCATCGGATAGTTCCTGTCGCTTTACTCCGCTGCCGTCGAGTTCCCTATTTCAGGCGTTTTCATTTAGTCGGGTGGCGGTGAGAAGGAGTCGGCTGGTTGGCCATTGATCCAGGTCCAACATGGCTATAGGTCCTTGTCATGGTGCCAAAAAAGTCGTTCGGGCTATTGGTGCCGGTATTTATTGACCATGGGGCAGTCGAAGGGGTCGCGTGCGGCGAGGCCTACCCGGTTGAGGTAGGACACTACTGCGCCGTAGGAGGCTGCGACGCCGACCTCGGTGTAGGGGACTTTGAGGCGTTCGCAATGCTCGCGGACGATCAGGGCGGCCTTGCGCAGGTGTGGGCGGGGCATGTCCGGGAACAGGTGGTGCTCGATCTGGAAGTTCAGGCCGCCGAAGGCGTTGTTGACGAAGTTGCCGCCGCGAATGTTGCGTGAGGTGAGGACCTGTTTCTGGAAGAAGTCCAGTTTGCTGTTCTTGGGGATGATCGGCATGCCCTTGTGGTTGGGGGCGAAGGAGGCTCCCATGTAGATGCCGAACACGGCCATCTGAACGCCGATGAAGGCAAACGCCATGCCGACGGGCAGGAACCAGAACAGGACGCCGAGATAGGCGCCGAACCGGATCGCGAGGAGAGCCAGTTCGATCCAGCGGCCCTGGACAGCCCCCGGCCGGAACAGGGTGCCGATCGACTTGGCGTGCAGGTTCAAACCTTCGAAGGTCAGCAGCGGGAAGAAGAGGTAGCCCTGGCGGCGGGTGATCCAGGCGTGGAGTCCCTTGGCTTTGGCTGCGTCTTCCTCAATGAAGGAAATGGTATCGATCTCAATGTCCGGGTCCTTGCCCACCACGTTGGGGTCGTTGTGATGGCGGGTGTGTTTATTCATCCACCACTGGTAGCTGATGCCGACGACGCCGGCGGCCAGGATCCGTCCGGACCAGTCGTTGGCCCCGCGGGTCTTGAAAATCTGCCGGTGGGAGGCCTCGTGGGCCAGGAACGCGATCTGCGTGAAGACGACGCCGAGCACGGCGGCGATCAATAACTGGAACCAGGTATCGCCCAGCAGGGCGAAACCGGTCCAGGCGGCACCCATGGTCAACGCCAGTGCAGCGAAGACGGAAACGTAAAAGCGGCGGCGACGGTTCAGCAGACCTTCTTTGCGTACCTGCTTCAGCAGCGTCG
>NZ_ASZW01000238.1:0-4626 GCF_000468215.1 Arthrobacter sp. CAL618
AGCTTTACAGGGCCGGCAGCCTTACAGGGCCGACGTCGCCAACTGCTCCGCGATGTATTCCGCCTGCCGGATCGCCAGCGCCACGATGGTGAGGGTCGGGTTGGCTGCCGCGCCGGTGGTGAATTGCGAACCGTCCGACACGAACAGGTTCTTCACGTCGTGGGTCTGACCCCACTGATTGACGACGCCGTCTTCCGGACGCTCGCTCATCCGCGCGGTTCCCATGTTGTGGGTCGCCGGGTACGGCGGGGTGTGGTGCGAGGACAACGCGCCCACCGCCTCGTAGAGCAGCGACGCCTGCTGGTAGCCGTGATTGCGCATCGCTGTGTCGTTGGGGTGGTCATCGAAATGCACATTCGGCACGGGCAATCCCAGCCGGTCCGTCACACTGGTGTTCAACGTGACCCGGTTGGTTTCCTGCGGCATGTCCTCGCCGACAATCCACAACCCGGCCGTGTTTTCGTAGTCATCGAGCAGTGACGCGAAGTTCGGTCCCCAGGCTCCGGGGTCCGCGAAGCTGGCCAGGAACGCCGGGCCCAACGCGATGGTTTCCAGATAGTAGCCACCCGAGAAGCCGCGGTCCACGTCGTGCCGGGACTCGTCAGCCACGAGACCGGCCATCGTTTCCCCGCGGTACATGTGGACCGGTTTGTCGAACTTGGCGTACACCGAGCCGGTGGTGTGGCGCATGTAGTTGCGGCCCAACTGGCCGGATGAATTGGCCAGCCCATCAGAGAACAGGGGAGACCCGGAGAGCAGCAGCAGGCGCGGCGTCTCGATCGAGTTACCAGCCACCGCCACGAGGCGGGCCTGCTGGCGTTGGAGGTTCCCGGCGTCGTCGATGTACATGACGCTGTCCACGGTGCCTTCGGGGGTGTGGGTGATTTGCACGGCGTGGCAGTTGGGGCGGAGGTCCAGTTTCCCGGTGCGCAGCGCCTTGGGGATTTCGGACACCAGGGTGGACCATTTGGACTTGTTTTTGTCGCCCTGGAAGTTGAAGCCGTCCTGGATGGAGGCGGGCCGGCCGTCGTAGGGCTCGGCGTTGGTGCCGTACGGGCCGGTGGCGTAATGCCGGTAACCGATCCGCTCGGCGCCGGCCGCGAGCACCTTGTAGTTGTTGTTGGCGGGCAACGCCGGCCGGCCGTGGCGGTGGGTGCTGCCGATCTTCTGCTCGGCCTTGTCGTAATACGGTGCCAGCTCGTCGAGGGTGATGGGCCAGTCCAGGAGGTTGGCGCCGTCGATCCGCCCGTAGGTGCTGCGGGTCTTGAACTCGTGGGCCTTGAACCGCGGGGTGGCGCCGGACCAGTGGGTGGTGGTGCCGCCCACCGCCTTCACCAGCCAGGCGGGCAGGTTGGGGAAGTCGCGCGCAATCCGCCAGGTGCCCGACGTCGTCCGCGGGTCCAGCCAGGCCATCTGGTTGAACGATTCCCACTCGTGGTTGATGTACTCGTCGTGTTTGATGTGGCCGCCCGCTTCGAGGACCACCACCTTGATGCCCTTCGCGGTGAGTTCGTGGGCGAGGGTGCCGCCGCCCGCGCCGGAGCCGATGATGACGACCACCGAGTCGTCGTCCAGGCCGAAGTGTGCGCTGTCAGAGTGCTCAGCTGTCTCGTTGCTCATATGGTCCGTCCTCCTTCAACTTTGTCCTGGCCCTTGAAGAGGTCCTCGACGGGCTCCTCGCCGGTGCTGTCTGCGGCGTCCCTGACCCGCTGCGGTGCCTGCTGCGCGATGTCGTAGCCGAGCGGCCCGATCTCGGTGAGCGGTTCGTCCGCCTCCTCGACCCGGGGGCTGGGAAGCCAGTCCAGGTCATCGAATCCGCGGTGCAGGTAGCCGCCCTTGGAGAATGACTCGCCCTCGTAGCCGAAGACGTCCCAGACCTCGGGGTCGTCATAGAAGTTCAGGACGGTGGTCCGCCGGATGAAGCCGAAGAAGTCGAGGTCGGCGATGCGCTGCAGCACGGCGAGGGCGCGGTCGTCGGAGAGGTCGAGGAAGTTCTCGCCGCCCTGCTGGTTCAGCGTCAGCAGCCCCTGGGTCAGGGCCACCCTGAACCAGGTGGATTCGTTGGACTCGGTGATGATCTTGTCGGCCATCCGCTCGTACGGCCCGTCCGGGATCTTCGGGTGCGGGAACGCCACCCGGATAATCCGGACCAGGATCCGCCGGGCCTCCTGCGTGAGTTGAAGCTCATTGAGCGTCGAATACTTAGCGGGATACGCCATTGTTATCTCCCTTGGGTGGTGAGGTTGGGAACGAGGATGCCACGGCCGACCAGCTTGCCGCTGTCCAGGTCATGCATCGCCTGGACAGCGTCTTCGAGGTCGTACGTCTGGGTGTGCAGGGTGACCTGGCCCTGTGCGGTGAGGGTCATGAGTTCCACGAGGTCGAGGTAGGTGCCCACGAGGTTTCCCACGATGTTGATCTCCCGGGAAATGATCTCGATGGTGTCGATATTCACTGCCCCGCCGTAACCGATCGTGTAGTAGCTGCCCCGGTTGCGCAGCACGTTCAGTCCGAGCGCTTCGGTGCCGTGCTCGCCGACGAAGTCGAAAACCACGTGCGCGCCGCCGCCGGTGATCTCAAGGAGCTTCCCGCCGTCGCCCGCCTGGGACAGGGTGTGGTCGGCGCCGAGCGCCGTCGCCAGCTCGAGCGCCTCCTCGGACGTGTCGACGACGGTGATCTGCGCCGAGGTGAGCGCCCTCAGGGACTGGATGCCGATGTGGCCCAGCCCGCCGCTTCCGATCACGACGGCGTGGGTTCCGGGGTGCAGCAGCGGCGCGGCTTTGCGGACCGCGTGATAGGCGGTGAGGCCGGCGTCGGCGAGGGCGGCGATGTCGGCGGGCCTGAGCGACGGGTCGAGTTTCACGACCGAGCGGGCGTTGGTCTTCATCATCTCGGCCATCCCGCCGTCGACGTTCAGGCCGGGGAAGGTGGAGTTTTCGCAGTGGGAGTCCTGGCCCTCGCGGCAGGCCAGGCACAGGCCGCAGGTGACGATGGGGTGCATGATCACGGTGTCGCCGGGCTGGACGTTGGTGACGGCGGAGCCCACCTCGCGGACCCACCCCGCGTTTTCGTGCCCGAGAATGTAGGGGAGCTTGGGGTGCTGGATGGCGTCCCACTGCCCCTCGATGACGTGCAGGTCGGTGCGGCATAGGCCCGCGGCGCCGATCTCGACGACGACGTCCCACGGACCGGTTGACGTGGGTTCCGCCACGTCGTCGATCAGCGGGTCTTCCTGGTAGCGGTGTACCCGAACGGCTCTCATGGTCCTCCTCGGCGATGACGTCCGCGGGCAGGTTTCGACGGACTTCCGGCGCTCTCCCAGCGGTGAACGAGTGCTCATGCAAGTGTGCCCGGCGTCACATCGATACGGAAGGGGGCTTATCGCGGGGTGAGAATCCCGCTGCCGCGCTGCGAAGGTGCCGGTTGGGGCGGGCTGACGGCCCAGAAAAGTGGCCGACCCGCAGCTAAGCGGTGGGGCCACCACTAGCCTGCGGGGCCGCCACTTTTCCGGGCCGCCACGCTAGTGTGTACGACTGTATACAGCATTCTTGCGTTTCGGGATATGATGGGTTCAAAGGCGTAACCAATCCTGGAAGGGATACTAGCAATGACTGCTGTCGACACATTCGGTTCCAAAGACGTACTCGAGGTAGCGGGAGCTGAGTATCAGATCTTCCGCCTCGACGCTGTAGAGGGATCAGAGAAGCTTCCCTACAGTCTCAAGGTGCTCCTGGAGAACCTGCTCCGCACCGAGGACGGCGCCAACATCACCGCCGACCACGTGCGTGCCCTGGCCAACTGGGACCCCGAAGCTGAGCCCGACACCGAGATCCAGTTCACCCCGGCCCGCGTGATCATGCAGGACTTCACCGGTGTGCCCTGCGTCGTCGACCTCGCCACCATGCGCGAGGCAGTCGTCGAACTCGGTGGAGACCCCAAGCGCGTCAACCCGCTGGCGCCGGCCGAACTGGTCATTGACCACTCGGTGCAGATCGACTTCGCCGGCAACGCCAACGCACTCGAGCGCAACATCGAGATCGAGTACCAGCGCAACGGCGAGCGGTACCAGTTCCTGCGCTGGGGTCAGACCGCGTTCGATGACTTCCTGGTGGTGCCGCCCGGCATGGGTATTGTCCACCAGGTCAACCTTGAGTACCTGGCCCGCACGGTGATGACCCGTGAGGTCACCACCGACGGCACCACCGCCCTGCAGGCCTACCCCGACACCTGCGTCGGCACCGACTCGCACACCACCATGGTCAACGGGCTCGGCGTGCTCGGCTGGGGGGTCGGCGGCATCGAAGCCGAGGCTGCCATGCTGGGCCAGCCCGTCTCCATGCTGATCCCTCGGGTGGTGGGCTTCAAGCTCACCGGTGAGATCCCCGCCGGCGCCACCGCGACCGACGTCGTGCTCACCATCACCGAGAAGCTGCGCAAGCACGGCGTCGTTGGCAAGTTCGTCGAGTTCTACGGCGAAGGCGTCAGCGCTGTGCCCCTGGCCAACCGGGCCACCATCGGCAACATGAGCCCGGAGTTCGGCTCCACCGCTGCCATGTTCCCGATCGATGAAGTCACCATGGACTACCTGCGGCTGACCGGCCGCTCGGAGGAGAACCTGGCACTGGT
>NZ_ASZW01000239.1:0-7296 GCF_000468215.1 Arthrobacter sp. CAL618
CACGCACCATCGTTCACCAGGATCCTCACCCACCCCTTCACCGGGGCCAGGCTCGGAGCCGATGCGACCACGTACCGTGTCCCGCAGGACCTCAAGGATGCGGTCCGGGTCAGGGACGGAACCTGCCGGCATCCGGGATGTAACCGGTTGGCGGTGTTCTGCGAACTCGACCACACCACCCCCTGGTCCCAAGGCGGCAAAACCAGCTACGGGAACCTGGCGGCCCTGTGTAAACGCCACCACATGTTCAAAACCGAAGGCTACTGGCACTACCAACAACCAGACCCCGGCACCATCATCGCGATCTCACCACTCGGCGAAACCTACCTCACCCGACCAGACCCACCACCCGCACCACCACCCGACATACCCCCGCCCTTCTAGCCAACTCAGTTCTCCTGTGCTGCCCAATTGCCTCGATCTACTGAGACAGACCTGAATGCACAGTTCTAACCTTCTAGCCTTCAGCGGTGGCAACGGTCCGTTCAATGGCGGCAGCGAAGATCGGGAGGCTTCGTTCTAGCATCTCCTCGTTGGCAGTCAGGGAAATCCTAAAGAAGCCGGGTGTCTCGAAATGCACGCCTGGCATCACAAAGACCCCCTGGGCCGCTAGGGTCGCCACGAATGCCTCGTCGTCGGGGTCCGGCGAGCGCACAAACAGGTAAAACGTTCCTTCCGGGCGGATAACCCGATAACCCATCTCCTGCAACGCATCAACCATCCGGTCGCGTTTGCGTTGGAGCGCCGGGATATCGATCGAAAACTGTTCGAGTCTGGGCAATGCGTGCTGGAGCACGGCGTTTGGGTAAATCCATCCCATCGCCAGTTGCAGGGCGTCAAGTGCGCTGACAACCACATCACGATCAGGCAGGTTCGGATGCAACGCCAGATAGCCGATCCGTTCACCCGGCGAAAGATGAGTCTTCCCGTACGAGTAGGCCAGCAGGGTATAGCGGTAAAACTCGATCGGACTATGGAATCGAGCACCGTCAAACACGATGCGGTTATAGGGCTCATCGGAAATGAGATAAATCCGGCGACCAATCGCGGCCGAGCCGCTCTCAAGCACTGCCGCGAGACGTTCGAGCACAGCTGGCGGATAAATCCGGCCGCTGGGGTTGTTGGGAGTGTTGACAATCACCGCACACGTGCGGCTGGTGATCGCCGCTGCGATCTGGTCCACGTCGAGGTCAAAGGTCTCCAAATCCACAGTGACCTTTACGGGGACGAGCCCGGCCTCGATGACGATCGGCTCGTAGAAGAACCACGGTGGAAGGCTGTAGATCACCTCGTCGCCGGGGTCTCCCACTGCCTTGAGCGCGAGGGCGATCGCCGTGAAACCGCCGGTAGCCAGGTGGATGTCCTCGGGACGAAATGGCACCCCAATGAGGCGCTGGAGGGAGGCCGCGGCCGCCTCCTGCGCCTCAGGGGTGTTTTGTTTGTAGGCAAACCATTGGTCGTTGCGTGGAATTGTGGCTTCCTGGAGCGCCGCAACATAGGCCTCTTGCGGCATCTCGTGTGGGTTACCGAAAGTCAGGTCGCAGATGCCTGGCTCGTTCCGGCGCGCAGCATACGTCGAGGACGTGAGGAAAGCATTGAGGAGCCGGTAAGGCTCGGCTGCTGCCACGTTCCCAGCCCGCTGCGATATCGGCGAACTGGCAAGCCCCGGTGTCATCGAACTGGAGCGGTCAGGATCAGGTATTCCCGGCTGCTGGCTGGTCTTTGGCGCCGGACCCTTATCCAGTGCATCGTTGGCTGGTACGTCATGGTCGGGTGGGTTGGTTTGATCACTCATGATCGCTCCTCAGCTGTCGAATAATCAGCGCGCTGAATCAGTGGAGGCTGTGATGCGACCGATTATGGCCTCCACTGATTCAGCTGTAAAGAGCGCTTCCAGACCGGGCCTTTCCCTCCGCGGAACGGGTTGGAGGGGGCCGGGGACTGCTGCGGTGTTATCTACCCAGAGTGTTATCTACCCAGAGTGTTATCTACCCAGAGTGTTATCTACCCACGGTGAGCCGGTTCAGCGCGGTGGCCCTGCTCGTCCCGCCTGCCCGCCGAGCCTGGACCCGACAACCCGGATGACCCGCCTCGGTGCACCGGTCCGGATTCGCGTCCTAGCCGGGATGGCCACCAGATCCGCCGACCCAGGTCGTAGGACAGGGCCGGCACCAGCAGTGAGCGCACGATCAGCGTATCCAACAGCACACCGAAGGCCACGATGAACGCAATCTGGGCAAGGAACAGAATCGGGATGACCCCCAGGGCTGCGAAGGTGGCCGCCAGCACCACACCCGCAGAGGTGATGACTCCGCCGGTGACACCCAGACCCCTCAGAATTCCGGGGCGGGTTCCGATGCGTAGCGATTCCTCCCGGACTCGTGTCATCAGGAAAATGTTGTAATCCACCCCCAATGCCACGAGGAACACGAAGCCAAACAGCGGAACCGACGCATCTGCACCCTCAAAACCGAGCAGGTTGTTGAACACCAGGGCCGACACGCCCAGCGCCGTCGCGAAGGAGAGCACCACGCTGAGGATCAGTAGGACCGGCGCCACGATGGAACGGAGCAGGAGCATCAAGATCACCAAAATCACCGCCAACACGATCGGAATGATCTTCACCAGGTCAGCCTGGGCCGTGTCGTTGGTGTCAATCGCGATCGCGGTTACGCCACCAACCAGTGCCTCTGGGCTGGCGTCGTCCAGTGCGGTCCGCAACTCACGCACCACGTCTTCGGCCTCATCGGAGTCTGCCGGTGACTGCAGTGTGCCGGTAATCAGCACGTTGCCGCCACGGACGACGACGTCGCTGCCGGGTTCGGGAGACTCGGAACTGAGCGCGGCGTCAGTGATGCCGGCCTGGCTCTGCACCACTTCCAGGACAGCATCCTGATCCTGCTCTGGGGCGATCACCGAGACTGGGCTCCCCGAACCGGCGTCGAAGTGGCGCGCCAGGGCTTCCTGCCCGTCCACCGCATTCGATTCCGTGAGGATCAGTGCGGACTGTGGTACTCCGTTAGCCTGCAGTTGGAACAAGCCCAGGGAACCGGCGGCCAGGACGAGGAATGAAGCGATCCAGACGGGTCGGGCGTGCCGGGAGATCAGTGTCGCCACCTTCTTCCAGATGCCACGCAGTCCCTCCAGCCCGGTGGCGTTCACTCCTTCGGGCTGAACGTGGCTGGACCCCAGTTTGGGGCGCAGCGGCCAAAACGCCGACCTGCCGAAGAGCAGGAGAAGAGAGGGCAGCAGTGTCAGGGCAGCCGCCAAGGAGAAGAGGATTCCAATCGCCGCGATCGGACCGAGGCTCCGGTTGGAGTTGAGGTCGGAAAACAATAGACAGAGCAGCGCAACAATAACCGTGGCCCCGGAGGCAAGAATCGGTTCGAACGAGCCGCGGTACGCCACCCGCATCGCGTCCCATTTTGCGGCGTGTTCGCCAAGTGCTTCCCTGAACCGTGCAACAAGCAGCAGCGCGTAATCGGTCGCCGCGCCGATGACCAGGATAAACAGGATTCCCTGGCTCTGACCACTGAGCTGAATCCATCCCCAGTCGGCCAGGGCATAGACCAGAACGATCGATGTGGCCAGCGCAAACACTGAGGTCAGCAGCACCAGGAACGGAAGGATTACAGACCGGTAGACGGACAACAGGATCAGAAAGACCGCTCCCAGCGCCACGCTGAGCAACAACCCATCAATGCCGCTGAAGGCGCTTGAGAGGTCGGTGGCAAAACCGGCCGGCCCCGTGACGTACCCGGTGGTACCGTCGGGGATCTCTGCGGTCAGCACCTCGCGAAGCGCCTCTACCACCTCCCCGATCTCGGCGTCGTCCGCTACAAACGCGATGTACTGAATAGCGAATGAATCTTCGGCTGGCACGGGCCCGATGACAGTTGGCGCTCCGGCTTCAGCAGGCTCCAGTCCCTCAACCGCCGCGAGGGAGGTAGCAAGCTCCTCGTACCCACCGAGGTCGGCTGGTGGAATCTCCGTCTCCGATTCGACGACGATCACCGCAGGCAGGGAGTCCGAATCAGTGAATTGGTTCTGCAGTTCACCTGCTTCGGTGGATTCGGCGTTGGCCGGGAGGAACGACGCCTGGTCATTGCTCGAGACTTCCTCCAACTTGCCGAAGGTGGGACCCCCGAACGCGGCGCCCACCAGCCAGATCAGGACGACGACGGCGGGCAACAGGACCCGTAACCACTTGCTGTGCATGATGAACGCCTCTCAACGAAATTATCTCTAAAACAAACTATATCCATCATGGAGATATAATTGGTAGACGGACTAGAGTTGTTTCTTGCGGTAACTGTTGAAACGACGAGGTGAGAGTGAGCATGGCAGAGAACCCCCGGCCCGAACTGATGGCGTTGCTCCAACAGTTCACCGTGGAAACGGATCGGTACGTGGATACTGTCAGCGCGCGGGATTCTCTCTATCGGACAGATCTGAATGCCCTCGGCGTCATGATGGGCGCCGCCCGGGCCGGTGCCGTCGTGACTCCCGGGATGCTGCGCTCCGAACTGCACCTGAGTTCCCCTGCGACTACCGCACTGGTGGACCGCCTGGATAATGCGGGCCATGTGAAACGCTCCAGGAGCGACGTCGACCGGCGGCAGGTCCACCTCGAAATGACCGAGAAGGCAATGGCCACCGGCGGCAAACTTTTCGCCCCACTGGCCCAGCACATCGGTGGCGCGCTGGCACAGTTCTCCACCGAGGAGCAGGAACTGCTGGCCGAGATGATGCGTCAGATCACGAGCGCAACCATCGCCGCGCGAGAGGAAGTAGCGCAGCAACCGGCCGGGTAGTGCTGGTTGCTAGGCTGAGCCAATGGATCGATCACGCGCCAGACAGGACCATTTCGACGCCGTAGTGGTGGGCGGAGGCCATAACGGGCTCGTTGCAGCCACGTACCTGGCCAAGGCGGGCCGGTCGGTGGTGGTCCTCGAGCGCCAGGACCAAGTGGGTGGCGCCGCCGTATCCGCAGAGGCCTTTCCCGGCACGGGAGCGCGACTGTCGCGGTATTCCTACCTGGTGAGCCTCCTCCCCCAGCAGATTATCGACGATTTGGGGTTGGATCTGGAGCTGGTCCGTCGACGATATTCCTCCTACACGCCGGTGGCTGGCGGCACTTCCGGCCTGCTGGTCGACAACGAGGACCGCAAAGCGACCCGAAAGAGTTTCCGCAGGATCGATGCGGGCGACGATGCTGGGGCCTTTGGCGAGTTCTACGGTCGCACCGCGACCCTCGCCGAGCGACTATGGCCCACGTTCACCAAGCCGCTGCTCAGGCGCGCTGAGGCGAGGGAACTGGTCGGCGACGACGAGATTTGGGCCGACTTCATTGAACAGCCGCTCGGTGGGGTAATCGAGCGCTCGGTGGAGTCAGATCTGGTACGTGGGGTACTCCTCACCGACGGCTTGATCAGCACTTTCGCGCGGGCCCACGACGAGGACCTGCAGCAAAACAAGTGCTTCCTCTATCACGTGGTTGGCGGGGGAACCGGGGACTGGGATGTCCCGGTCGGCGGCATGGGAGCAGTCAGCGGTGCCCTGGAACGGGCCGCGCTGGCCGCGGGAGTGGAGATCCGCACGGGGGCCGAGGTGACAGCGGTGGCGCCCAACGGCGTCGTCCATTACCAACCAGCGGAGGAGAACAGCCGCATGCGGAGCGTGACCGGCGAATACGTGCTGGCCAACGTCACGCCCGCTGTGCTGGGTCGGCTGATGGGCGGTCCGGGCGCCGACGGTTTCGCAACCTCCGCAGGTGCGGCCGAGGGCGCCCAGGTCAAAGTCAACCTGCTGCTCTCGCGGCTTCCGAAACTCAAGGACCCCGAGATCAGCCCCGAGCAGGCCTTCGGCGGAACCTTCCATATCAACGAGTTGTACTCGCAGTTGGACACCGCTTACACCGCCGCGGAGAACGGCAGGATCCCATCCCCCTTGCCGATCGAAATCTACTGCCATTCCCTGGCCGATCCGTCGATCCTGTCGGAGTCACTGCGGGAGTCCGGCGCCCACACCCTGACCGTTTTTTCGTTGCAGACCCCGCATCGATTAAGCCATGACGCCGATCACGACGTGCTGCGCGAAGAGCTGCAGGCTGCAGTGCTCGAATCGCTGAACAGCGTGCTGGCCGAGCCCATCGAGGATTGCATCCTGCGCGACGGCGACGGCAAGCCCTGCATTGAAACGAAAACCACCCTCGATCTGGAGGAGACGCTGGGCCTGACCGGCGGGAACATCTTCCACGGTCCGTTGTCGTGGCCGTTCGCCGAGGACGACGCACCCCTGGACACCCCCGCCCAGCGCTGGGGTGTCGCCACCGACCACCAGCGCGTGCTGCTCTGCGGGGCGGGATCCCAACGAGGCGGTGGCGTCAGCGGGCTGGGTGGCCACAGCGCCGCCATGGCCCTCCTCGAGGAGCATTAGAGGTTCAGAAGAAAACGCCGAGTGGAACGCTTAACCGGTCATGTGGCTGGTCCCGCCAGTAGAGTGAAAGCCTATTGACCCTGGACTTACCGCGAGTGTCCGCACCGGTGCGGAGCATCGGACGGCCGCTCACCATACCTTGAGGCGAGTTTGAAAAAGACACCAACCGAGGGACCGCGGGCCCTCGTCATCAGTACCAGCCGGGACAGGGGTGCGCTTGCTGCCGTCCGCTCGCTGCGCCAGTCCGGCTGGGTGGTTGGTGTCGGAACTCCCGACGGCGGCGGGATGCTCGGCGCGTCAGTCGCCTGCTCTGCCCGGCATGTGGTGCCACGACCGCGGCTGGATGGCGCCGCGTTCATCGAAGGAGTCCGCCGGGCAGTAGCCCTAGGGTCCTACGACGTCGTGTTCGGCGGCGGCGACGACTGGATGGCGGCACTCGCCACCTATCGGGACGACATTCCCACCCGGGTGGCCCACCCGCCGGCCGACGTCGTGAACGCTGCACTCAACAAGGTTGAACTTTCGGCGCTCGCCCATCAAATCGGCCTGTCGGCGCCCCGCACTGTCCAGGCATCCGATGAGGCGATCGAACAATGGCAAGGGCCGGTGGTAGTCAAGTGCCTGACGCACTGGGCGCACGGCCAGACCAGGCCACACCGGATCGAAGCGAAGCTCTTCCCCGACATCATTTCTGCCGGTCCACAGATCGAGCGGGTCAGGAAGGCCGGCGCCGAACCGATCCTTCAGGAACCGATCAAGGGGCATCTCGGTGCCCTCATCGGGATTTTCCACGACGGCCACCTGGATGGCCGGGTGCAACAAGTCACCTCACGCCTCTGGCCCACTCCAAACGGCGTG
>NZ_ASZW01000239.1:7302-11606 GCF_000468215.1 Arthrobacter sp. CAL618
CCCGTGCCGAGACGGTCCGGGTGGACGAGGATCTCGCAGCCAAGGTCGAAGCGCTGCTCCGCGAGCTCGGATGGTGGGGGTTGGTGGAGCTGCAGTTCCTGATTGACGACGACGGCGTCCATCACCTGATCGACCTCAACGGCCGCTTCTTCGGTTCGATGGCACTCACCAACGCCGCCCGGCCGGGTCTGACTGATCTGTGGGGGCGTCTGGTGCTCGGCGAGAAGATGCAGACATTGCCCGACGCCGCCCCTGGCATGCGCTACGCGTGGACGGCCGGGGATCTGCGACGGGCCAGTGTAGAACAGCGCGGCGGGCGGGTCGCCGACGTGGTGGATACCCTGCGGTGGGCTGGTCAGGCCCGCCACAGCGTGTGGGATCTGAAAGACCCGGGCCCCACCCTTCACCTTGCCTCTGCCCGGTTACGGCGGATCGATCGAAAGCCAAAATCAGTGGCAGCAGTCACCGGGTAGCTACTCGGCTAACCCCGCCCGCTCCTCCGCGCGACGCCCTTGACCATGTCGAGGGCCAGCAGTCGTTCTGGTGCCCGCAGCAGAATCAGCCCCAACAGGTACACGCCGAGGACCACCATGGCGACTGCCCCGCCGACCACAATGGCCGGCTGCCCAGCCACGATCACCAGGGCGCCGACGCCTGCCGCCCCGGCTACCGCGGCCAGCCCCAACGCGCGCGCTATCAACGCCACGGTAGGCCGCAGATCCAACCCCCGGTGGCGTCGATGCAGCAGCCAACCGTTCGCCAGGGCCGCGAAGCCCAGTGACGCGGTGGTCGCCAGCGCAATGCCTGCTATCCCCATGATGGGAGCGAGCATGATGTCTCCAACCACATTAATCACCATCGCAATTACCGACACCACCACCGGGGCCCGCGCATCACCCAGCGCATAGGAAGTACTCACCACCACCTGGCGGCACCCGAGGGCCAGCAGGGCGGGCGCGTACCAGGCCAGGGCGGTAGCCGTTGAGGTGATGTCGTCGCCGGTGAAGGCGCCGCGACCAAAGGCCACCTCTGCCAGCGGTTCGGCTGCGATGATCATCACCACGCAGATCGGGGTCAGCACGCTGACCGCGACCGCCAGCCCGCGGCCCACCAGCCGGCGCACCTCGGCGATGTTCTTCGATGAAGCGCTCAACGCCGGGTAGAGAGGTACCAGCAGCGAAGCGATAATCAGGGTCTCCGGCAGGTTGACCAGCCGCCACCCATAGGACAGGGCTGTAATGGCCCCCTCCTCGAGGGTGGAGCCCACCGCACGGTCCACTAGGGTGTTGATATTGGCGATCGCACTGCCCACAAGCATCGGTGGCATCAGCCGCGCCATTTCGCGGAATCCCGGGTCCCCAAGGTTCAACCGCGGGCGCACCCGCGTTCCCAACGAAAACAGCGGCGGCAGCTGCAACAGCAGGCGTGCGGCCGACCCGACGACGAACCCGACCGCGAGCGCGGCGATGCCATAGGTGGGCCCAAAGAGTCCGGCGGCCCCGATCATGATGATGTTGAACGGCACGCCCTGCAACGCTGACCAGACCACCCGACCATGTGACTGCGACAGTGAGGCCAATAGGTCCGTCCCAGCGATCAGCACCGTGGCGATCAGGACGATACGGGTCAGCGCCTCGGTTGTCTCGGCCTGTGCGCCATCAAAGCCCGGGGCGATCACCGCGGTGACTGGGCCGACGAAGATACTCATCACCACCCCGCCCACGCCGAGCACGATCATGGTGACGGTGAGCGCGGTGTCGAACCCCGGATGGCCCCGGCAACCGTCCTTCTCCTGGGCAGCCTCGCGGGAGGTGACGGGGATCGCCGACCGGGCCATGGCGTAGGCGATCAGGCCCAGCACAATGTTCATCAGCCCCTGCGCCACGAGGTAGGCGTCGAGCTCGGCACCGGCCCCGAAGACGGCAGCAATCACGACGTCACGGACGAACCCGAACAGGGTGGACACGGCGGTTAGGCCGGTCACCAGTAGGGCTGCCCTCCGTATACCTGGCCTAGTCACCCTATGACGATACATTTTGTCGCCGGGATCGCCCGCACTGCGGCGTCAACGGCCCGTTAGGATTGGCTGGTGACTTTTTCTGTCTGGCTGGCTCTGCTCGGAGCCCAGGCCCTCATCAGCTTCAGCCCCGGAGCCGGGGCCGTCAACACCATGAGCAATTCGCTCACGGTGGGCTTCCGCCGGTCCATGTGGGGCATCCTCGGGCAGCAGGTGGCACTCCTCGTTCACATTGCGGTGGTTGCGGCGGGAGTTGGGCTCCTGGTGGCGAGCTCCCCGGTGGCGTTCAATGTCATCCGGTTCGGTGGTGCCGCCTACCTGGTCTATCTGGGTATCAGGAAACTCCTGCAGTCCCCCGATCTCGAGGAGCAGGCTGAGGTCCGCCGGGCCGAGGGCGCCTTTTCCCTGTTCCGCCGGGGCCTGTGGGTGAACCTCCTCAATCCCAAGGCAATCGTGTTCTTCCTTGCTTTCATTCCACAGTTCATCAGGCCGTCCGAGCCGCTGCTGGGTCAGTACGGCATCCTGGCCGGCACGGTCGTGGCGATCGACGTCCTGGTCATGTGGTTCTTCTACGCTGCAACCGCCAAATCGTTCAGACGGTTCACCCAGAATCCTCGTGGGCAGATCGTCCTCAACCGGATCTTTGGCCTACTGTTTGTAGCCGTGGGTATCCTGCTCGCCGTCGCCTAACATCACCCGAGGATCAACAGCCCATGGCACCAAAAGGCGGGACCACCGTCGCACCGTTGATCGTTGCTATCGACGGTCGCTCAGGGGCCGGCAAGACCACCCTCGCCGTCGAGTTGGCGGCACTGCTCCGCGAGCATCACACGGTCAGCCTGTTTCACCTCGAAGACATATACCCGGGCTGGGACGGGTTGGAAACGGGTATGGACCGCTATGTTTCGGCGGTGCTGGAACCCCTTGCCGCCGGGCACACCGCCGAGTGGCGGGCGTGGGACTGGGAGGCCAACGACGACGGGCCAGCACAGCACACGGAACCGGCCGACGTCGTCATCGTTGAGGGTGTTGGAGCGGCCTGCCGGGCCGCACTCGAATTTTTGGACGTCAGCATCTGGGTGGAAGCAACCGAGGATATCCGGCGCACCACGGCTCTGAGCCGTGACGGGGACGCCTACGCGCCGTTTTGGGAGCGGTGGGCAGCGCAGGAGCAAACGTGGCTCAGCCGGGATCAACCTCAGCTCACCGCCGACCTCGTCGTCACCGGGCATCAGGACGTCTCGGCGCCCGAACGGGTCAGGTTGGCCCTCACCGGCCTGCCTCAGTGCGGTTCGCTGCTCGCGGCTGAGCGCGCACAGCGCCGGGCCGTCACCCTGCAGGTGGAGCGTCACGACGGCTGCCCGGATGGCGCCGCCCTGTTCGCCGCTCTCTACGGTTCCTCGGAACATGCCGTCTGGCTGGACAGTTCAGCCTCGGCTGCAGGGGTCGGAGGGCGCAGCCGGTTCAGCATCCTGGCCGACGACGGCGGCCAGTTTGGTCAGCTTGCCCGGCACTCCAGCGGGGCAACCGAAATCATTTCGGGGCAGGTCACGGCCCGCATCCCGGGCCCGTTCTTCCGTTGGCTCGATTCGGTCTGGGGTCGCAGGGCGGTGCCCACACCCAGCGACTATCTGTGCGGTTTCACACTGGGCTGGTTGGGTTATCTCGGGTACGAGCTCAAGCGGGAAACCGGTGGCAGTTCCGCGGCTCCTGGCACACTCCCGGACGCGGCCCTGATCTTCGCTGGCCGTGCGGTGGTCCTCGATCACGAGCAGCAGGCAACCTATCTCCTCACCCTGACCGCGCCCGGACATGACCAGGAGGTGCAGCACTGGCTGTCCGCAGCGCGGTTGGCCGTTCGGGAGGCGGACGCCCTCAAGCCGCCGGGCGCCACAGCTTCTCCGAGCGACACAGTTTCCCCAGCCGCCACAGCTTCTCCGAGCGACACAGTTTTTCCGGGCGACACCGTTTCCCCGGGCGCAGACCCGCCGCCGGCCTTCACCTCCCGCGACACCCGCGCCAGCTACCTGGACAAGGTACGCCGCGCCCAGGCCGAGATTCGGGAAGGCAACACCTACGAGGTCTGTCTCACCACCTCCCTCCACGCGCACACGACAGGGGCCCTGAACCCGTTCGATGTGTACCGCGGCCTGCGCTGGGCCAGTCCTGCGCCCTTCGGCCATTTCCTCAGGTTCCCCGGCTTCGCCGTAGCCAGCACATCCCCGGAGCGGTTCCTGCAACTCAGCGCCGGCGGCGCCCTGCGCGCCGAACCGATCAAGGGCACCCG
>NZ_ASZW01000239.1:11612-14144 GCF_000468215.1 Arthrobacter sp. CAL618
GTCGTTCGTCGGACCCGGCGGCGGACCTGGCCCTCCGAACGGACCTTCAGACCTCCCTGAAGGATCGCGCGGAAAACATCATGATCGTTGACCTGTTACGTAACGACCTCTCGCACGTTGCAGTCCCCGGCAGCGTGATCGTCAGCCGGTTGTGTGAGATTGAAAGCTACGCCACCGTGCACCAGATGGTCAGCACCATCGACGCCCAGTTGCGGCCGGGCGTCTCCCGGACCGAGGCCGTCTCCGCGGCGTTCCCGGCCGGGTCGATGACCGGGGCACCGAAAATCAGCACCATGGCCATCCTTGACCGGCTGGAGGCTGCCCCGCGCGGGGTGTATTCGGGCGCCGTCGGCTACTTCTCCCTGACCGGTGCAGCGGACCTCGCCGTCGTCATTCGCACCCTGGTGCTTGAGGACGACGGCGGCGGCACCCGGCTCAGCCTGGGCGTCGGAGGAGCGATCACTGCCGATTCGGATCCGGACGATGAGTGGGAAGAGGTGCGCACCAAAGCGTTCGGCGTGCTGTCAGGCCTCGGGGCCGCGTTCCCGGATAGCTAGGGCTGATGAATGGGGCCGCTGCGGTATGGAATCGGCTGCAGTCCGGAATCGGCTGCAGTCCGGAATCGGCTGCAGTCTGGAATTGGCTGCGATGGGGCCGCTGCGCGTCGTTTCACCGCAGGAACGGCCCCCAGGCCAAGGTCCGCCGCTTGCAACCGGCAAGGCTGGCGCTGGGGGCCGTTTCTGGTGAGATCCGGCCCCCAGGCTGACCTAGCGGCGGACTTTGCGACGGCCGCTAACGCCCTCGGCGACGCCGATCAGCAGTACTGAGGCGATGACCGCTACGATGAATCCGAAAACGTTCAGCTCGAAGATGCCCCCGGTGCCGAGAAGGTTCGCGATGACGCCGCCGATCACTGAACCGGCAAGTCCCAGCAGGAGCGTGGCCAGCAGCCCAAGGTTCTGCTTCCCGGGCTTGATCAGCCGTGCCAGCGCGCCGATGATGAGTCCTGCAACGATAAATCCGATCACAATAACTGTCCGTTCTTTGGGGTCTGCCCCGTTACTACGAGGCCGCGTGCCGTTGGTAACACTACTGATGAAATTCTATCCGGTGCCGGTTGGCACGGGAAAATACGACGGGTGCGGCACCGTCATCCGCGTCAGTGAGGCAACTAAGCTGATCGCATGACTGTTCTTGTGTTCCTGGATCCCGCCCACGACGACGGCCGCGTCGTCGACGCATCACTGCCACAGCTCATGGCGACCGACCTTGGCGCAACGCGCGGGGACGGCATATTCGAGTCCCTGCTGGCCCTCAACGGAGAAGCCCGGAAGGTGCAGGCGCACCTGGACCGGCTCGCCTCATCAGCCCGGGCCCTTGACCTTGATCTCCCGTCCGAGGATGCCTGGCGGCGGGCCATCACCACCGCACTCGACGAGTACGCCGCCGGGGCTCACGTCCAGGCTGATACTGAGCTTGCCGTGAAGCTCATGGTCACCCGTGGGGTTGAGGGAGCTGACGCCCCGACGGCGTGGGTTCAGGTGGCGCCGGTGCCGGCGAAGACCCAGCAGCAGCGCAGGGATGGGCTTGCGGTCCTGTTCCTGGAGCGCGGGTATGACAGCACGGTGGCGCAGCGGGCACCGTGGCTGCTCATGGGTGCCAAGACGCTGTCCTACGCGGTCAACATGGCGGCGGTCCGGTACGCGCGGGCGCACGACGCCGACGACGTCATCTTCACCTCATCGGACGGCAAGGTCCTTGAGGGTCCGACGTCGACAGTCCTCCTGGCACGGGTCCGGGACGGCGTCAAGACCCTACTGACCCCGCAGCTGGAAAGCGGGATCCTCCCCGGCACATCGCAGAGTGCGTTGTTTACCGTGGCGAAGGCCGCCGGCTGGGAACTCGGGTACGGCCCGCTGGTGCCCGCTGACCTGTACGACGCCGACGGCGTGTGGCTGATTTCCAGCATCCGTCTCCTCGCACCGGTCAACTCCCTTGACGGTCAGCCGATCACCACCACCCCGGAGCTGACCAGGGAGCTGTCGGAGTTGGTGGCGAAAATTTCCTGAGGCCGGTTGTCGAACCCGGCCTACCCCAACCGTCAGGGGAAGGAGTTCGCCAGGCGCTGCGCCGAGGGTCGGCACCTCTTGACGGGCGGCGCCGAGCTGCAGCCGCCCACCACGGCGCGGATCCTGCGCGGTGGGAGCGTTGGTATGACGACGGCCCGTACACGGAGACCGCCGAACGGCTGGGCGGTTTCTCCCTGGTGGAAACCGACGCCCCGGAGGCACTGGCGGAATTCGTCAATGAGTTGTTGGCTGATACCACCGGGCCTGCTGAAATCCGGGCCATCATTCGACCACGCGAGGGCAGCTAAATGAAAATTGCAGTGTTTCTATACCAGGATGAGTCGATCTGGGCCAACGCCACCGAGGCCGAAGTGGAACAGTACATGGCCCAGCACGACGCCTTTTCCGAGGCGGCCCGCCAGCAGGGAAAGATCGTCGCGGGTGAGGCGCTCCCCAGCGTCTC
>NZ_ASZW01000240.1:0-13861 GCF_000468215.1 Arthrobacter sp. CAL618
ACGACGGTGCGCCGCCGCGGTGACCAGGTGAGTCTCACCGACGGCCCGTTCGCCGAAACGGCCGAGCAGTTGGGTGGTTTTTACGTGTTGGACGTCCCCGATCTGGGTGTGGCGGTGGAACTGGTGAAGTTGCTGCCCGAATACACGGTTGAGTTGCGCCCCATCACCGACTACTGACCGGATTCCTGACGCTGCCAGGCCCGTCCGACGACGCAGCCGCTGCACTTGAGCGGGCCTGGCAGGGGCGCTGGGCTCGGCTGCTTGCGCTGCTCGTGGGCCACTTCGACCCGGCGCCCCTATGAGGCGCCGATCAGGAAGTTCCACGTCCCCGCCCACACCGCCGCGGCTACCGCGGTCCCGGCGATCAGCACCCCGGCGAGGCAGACCCAGAGGTCCAGCCGGGTAAAAGTGCTTTCCCTCGCCCAGGTCCGGTCGCCGGCCCCGAATCCGCGCGCCTCCATTGCCACCGCGAGCCGGGTGGCCCGCCGGATCGCCTGCACAATCAGACCGAACCCCTGCCCCAGGAAATTCCTCAACCGGGCTACCGGATTGCCTTCAAACCCGACGCCGCGGGCGTGCCGGGCCAACCCGAGGGTCCGCCATTCGTCCACCAGCAGCCCAACGAGGCGCAGCCCCGCAAGCGCGCCGAGCACAAACCGGTGCGGCATCCGCAGCTTTTGCGCCAGGGCATCGGCCAGGTCCGTCGGATCCGTAGTGGTGAGCAGGAAAATTCCGGGCAGGGCGATGGCCAACCCGCGCAGGCCAATCGCAATGCCCGAGTTCACCGAATCCTGGGTGAACAGAATTGGGCCGAACTCCAGCAGGACAGCGCCGGTCTTCTCGGCGAGCAGCGCCGTACCGTAGGCAGCAACCACTGCCGCCAGCACCAGAGGCCAGGTCCGCTTCAGCAGTTGCCAGGCGCTGATCCCCAGCAGCGGGAGCAGCAGCAACTCGCTCACGAGGACGACGGCGGCGCTGACCCAGTCGATGCTGAGCATCACCACCACGGTGACCAGCACGGCAGCGAACAGTTTGGATAGCGGGTTGGCCCGCGGCAGGAGCCGGCCCGTGAGGTGGGGGGTCAGAACGTCAACACTCACGGACGCACCTCCACGTCGGCTCTGCCGTCGGCGACCCGTAGCAGCCTGCTGCCCAGCGCGTCGGTGAACTCCTGGTCGTGGGTGACCGCCAGCAGGCTGCCACCGTCCTGGATCAGTTCGGCAAGCAGCGCGACGAGTTCGGCCCAGGTGTTGGCATCCTGCCCGAAGGTCGGTTCGTCCAGGACCAGGATGTCCGGGTCTGTTGCCAGCATGGTCGCCACCGAAAGCCGCCGCTTTTCACCGCCGGACAGGGTGAAGGGGTTTGCCTGCAGCAGGGAGGTCAGCCTCAACCGCTCGGCGATGGGATCCACCCGCCGCCGGACCGCCGCCTCGTCAGTACCCCCTAGCCGGCGCGGACCAAATTCCAGCTCGTCGATCACCCGGTTGGTGAGGAACTGGTGCTCGGGTTCCTGGAACACCGTCCCAATCCTGGTCACCAGTTGCGCTGATTTCCAGGCGTGCGGGCTACTCCCGGCTCCGCGGGAGAGGGCCGGTGCGGCCTCCAACTGGCCTCCCCGCGCCGGCAACAACCCGGCCAGGGTCAGCGCAAGCGTCGATTTTCCGCCACCGTTGGGGCCCACGATGCCCAGGGATGAGCCGGCGGTGAGGGCGACGTCGACGCCGTCGAGCACCGCCGGTCCCCGTTTGGCCCGCGCCACTGATAGTCCCCTGGCAGTAAGCAGCTCCTCCCCCGGTGAGGATAGCTGCGTGGGAACCGACGGTTGATGACCGGGGAGCCACACCCCCGCCGCCGCCAGCCGGGCCCGGGTCGACGCGTCGGTCAGCACCGTGCCTGGGGGGCCGTCGGCGAGGATCCCGCCGTCGGCCGCCAGCACCACCACCCGATCCACCACATCGGCCCACACCGCCACCCGATGCTCTACCACCACAAGGGTGGCGCCGGTGCGGTCCAGGACCCGCCCGACGGCGTCCCTTACCTCCAGCACACCGGCCGGGTCGAGATTGGCGGTCGGTTCGTCAAGCAGCAGGAGCCCGGGTTGCATCGCCAGCACCGCCGCCAACGCCAGGCGTTGCTTCTGGCCGCCGGACAACGCACTGGTGGACCGATCCAACGGCACCTCAAGCCCCACGTCGTCGAGCGCCCGCCGAACCCGCTGCCAGATCTGGTCGCGCGGTACGGCCTGGTTCTCGGCGCCGAAGGCCACCTCGTCACCGACCCGGGCCAGCACAATCTGAGAGTCCGGGTCCTGAAGCACCAGCCCCGCGCGACCGCGCACCTCACCGGGAGGCCGCCCGTCGAGGGTGAGGGAACCGTGCTGTTCGCCCTGCCCCTCATCGCCGAGGACACCAGCCAACCCGTGCAGCAGGGTCGACTTCCCGGACCCTGACGCGCCGAGCAGCAGCACCCGTTCTCCGGGCGCTACTGTCAGGTCAACGTCCCGGACCGCCGGGGTTTTCCGGCCGGCGTGCCGCCAGCTCCAGCCTTGCGCGCTGATGCTGACGGCCGACGGCGTATTTCCGTGGTCAGCCATACCGGTTAGACGTCAGCCGTTCGTCCGGAGGCGAAAGCCGACAGCACCCCCGTCTTGGCCAGGGCACGGACCGCCAGCCACGACACCAGGCCAGCGATAATCACGCCCGAGATCGAGGCGAACACCACGTACATCAGTTGCCATTCGAAGGCCCAGAGGGCGTTGTACAGGATGTTCTCGCTGATCGAGAGGGCCAGGCCCGCGCCAAGCCCGGCGAGCAAAGCCACCCCGAGGTTCCACCTGCGGTACAGGAACAAGAGGAAGATGAGCTCGGCCCCGACGCCCTGAATGGCTCCGGAGAGCAACGTGGTCAACCCGAACTGGGTGCCCAGCAGCGCTGAAACCGCTGCAGCCAGCACTTCGCAGTAGATGGCTGCTCCGGGTTTCCTGATGATCAGACCGCCAAGTACCCCCGCGATCAGCCAGCCACCTGTGTAGAGACCGGCCAACGGCGGGAACGCTCCGGTCAAGGCAGCGATGCCCGTGTAGCCGGCCGACCATGCGAAGAACACCACCCCGACGGCGACCGCCACCACCGAGGCAACGACAATGTCGACCACCCGCCATTGATATCGGGCGCGCAGCGTCGACGTGTTTTGAGTTGGTGCAGTTGATGAAGCCATGTGAATTTACCTCCTGAGGTACAGGAGGGGAGGGTATCCGGGCCCATGGCGGGTGCCACCGGCCGGGCACCCTGAGATACTCGACTCCCTTCGCCGGTACTAGCCGGATCAGGTTCGAGGGTCTGCGGTAGGCCGCACTCTCAGCGCCCGTCCATCTGGATGGACGGCGCTCCCCTGTCGTATGTTTAGCAATTTCAACTCTACACCTGAGAGGTTCGTACCCACCACGGTGGCCGGCGGCGGGCTCCCGGCTGTGCTGGTGCGTCTCACCTCAACAGGAAAACGCTAGGCTTGAGAAAAGAGCCACCATCGAAGGAGACACCATGAATCAGCTTATGAAACTGCTGGGCGTAGCACTGAGCCTTGGCGCGGGCATCGCCGGAGCCAAGGTCGTGGATTTCATCTGGCACAAGACCACCGGCAAAGCCTCACCGAAGGACGAGGACGGGCTCGAAAACAGCCTCCGTTCCGCCCTCGCGTTCGCGCTGATCTCCGGTGCCGTGCGCGCCGTCCTGCAGGTCCTCACCAACCGCACCACGCAGCGGGCAGCCAACCGGTTCGCGAAGTCCCGCGACCTGACGTAGGTCCTATTTACGTCTCATCGGGGCGCTCGGTCGGATTCCGGCCGGGCGCCCTCTTGTTGGCGGCGTTCTCCACCACCTCGTCAAGTTCATCCATGCTGAGCAGGTCTCGCCGCAGGTGTTTGGTGCGGTATCCCGCCCGGCCCACCATGTGGGCTGAGACGGGGACGGTGAGGAGCATGAAAATCCAGCACACCAGCAGGACCGGGATCAACACCCAGCTGCGCATCTGTAAGCCCATGGCCAGAAGGAACAGCAGCAGTCCCAGCACCTGAGGTTTGGTTGCCGCGTGCATCCGGGTGAGGAGGTCAGGGAAACGGAGCAGGCCGACGCCGGCAGCAACCGACATCAGTGCCCCTCCGATCATGAGAACGGCTGTCACCACGTCAATGAGAGTCTCGCTCATGCCCTACTTCCTGTCCGTGACGAACCGGGCGACGGTCACGGATCCAATGAATCCGATCACCGAAATCCCGACCAGAAGCACAATATTGTCCAGGTGCCGGTTCACTGCCATGTCCACGGCCAGCGCTCCACCAATGATGGCGAGCAGCACATCGATCGCGAGCACCCGGTCCAGGATCGAGGGGCCTCGCGCAATCCGATACAAAGCGCACAGGGCGGCGAATCCGAGCAACAGTCCCACAATAATTACGGCGCTCGTCATTTCCGGATCCCCTCCTCACGCTCTTCGTTCTCCTGATCGAACCGGACCTCAGTCTGCAGCAGCGCCAGATCATCCCGGGTTCCCATAATCCTGATCAGCCAGGCTTCGGTGGCCCGCACATCGGACCTGATCTTCGCCGCACCCTCCGGCGTCTTCACATTCAGGCAGTGCAGGTACAGCGTGGAGGTAGAGCGGTCCACCTCCACCACCAGCGATCCGGGGATCAGGGAGAGCGCGTGCCCGGTGACGGTCACCAGAAGGTCGGACTGGCTCCGAAGCTGGACTGCCACCACCGCGTTGACAAGCCTCGGGCCCTGCGTGAGCGAGAGCCAAAACACTTCGAAACTCGCCACCACGAGCTTGTACAGGAATCGTCCGATGAACGGGACCGCGTACAACACGTTGAATCGGCCGCTGAGCTCCACCGGCGGCAGGTACAGCAGGTTGGCCACTGCGTAGGCGATCAGGCCGCCAAAAATGAGGTTCCCCGGACTGAAGTCCTGCCACAGTGCGCCCCAGACGATGACCAGCCAGATAATCAGGGGCAGTTCCGTGATGAAGGGGATCTTCTGTCGGCTCATGGCGCGATCCCTTCGCCCAGGACCGCTTCAATGTAATCGGTCCGCTCCAGCATGTTCTGCGCAGCGTTGTCGCTGATTTCAAACAACGGACCCGCCAGGAGGGTAAGGGTGACTCCCAGACCGACCAGGCCCATGGTGGGACCGACCATGGTGCGGGGTAGCAGGTTCACCGCTTTGCGCCCGGAGAACCGCCCAGTGGTCTCGCTGTTGACGCGCTGCGAGGTGCGAACGGCTGATCCGTCTGCCTTGGTGGCGAGCAGGATGGGATCCGGGTGCAGTGCGTCTTCGGGGCGGCGCCAGAAGGCGCGGTTCCAGACGCGGGCAATCGCCAGCAGGGTCAGGAGGCTGGTGAGCACACTGGCGCCAACCGCCACATAGGCGATGGGTGTGCCCAGTTCGACGCCGGCCTGCAGGATACCCAGCTTGCCGAGGAACCCGGAGAAGGGCGGTATTCCGGCCAGATTCATTGCCGGGATGAAGAACAGTACGCCAAGTAGCGGCGATAGCTTGGCGAGCCCACCAAGGCGATCCATATTGGCGGTCCCACCACGGCGTTCAATCAACCCGGTCACCAGGAACAGGCTGGTCTGCACCGTGATGTGGTGCGCCACGTAGAAGATCGCGGCGCCCAATCCGACGACGGTTGAGATCGCCAGCCCGAAGATCATGAACCCGATGTGGCTGACCAGGGTGAAGGACAACATTCGTTTGATATCCGACTGCGCCAAGGCCCCGAGGATCCCCACCACCATGGTGAGGATTGCCACCACCATCAGCAGGGTGTTGATGCGGTCGCCCGGGAAGAGCAGCGTCTCGGTGCGCACCATTGCGTAGACGCCCACCTTGGTGAGCAGGCCAGCGAACACGGCAGTTACCGGTGCGGGCGCTGTCGGATAGGAGTCAGGCAGCCAGAAGGACAGGGGGAAAACGGCTGCCTTGATTCCGAACGCCACCAAGAGCATCAGGTGCAGCATCATCTGCGTGGCAGGGTCGATCTCCCCGAGCTTCACCGCAAGATCGGCCAGGTTGATGGTTCCCGTTGCGGCATAGATCATGCCGATCGCAATCAGGAAGAGCAGCGACGACACCACGCTGACCACCACGTAGGTCACTCCCGCGCGGATCCGCTGGGTGGTTCCGCCGAGGGTCATCAGCACATAGCTGGCCGTCAGCAGGATTTCAAAGCCCACATACAGGTTGAACAGGTCGCCGGACATGAACGCGTTGGAGACGCCGGCCACCAGGATCAGGTAGGTGGGGTGAAAGATCGAGATGGGGCCGTCTTCATCGCCGTCGGTCATGCCCTGCCCGGTGGCGTAAATCAGCACCGCGAGGCTGATCGCCGTCGAAATAACCAGCATGAGGGCGGAAAACTGGTCGACCACCAGGGTGATGCCGAACGGCGGCATCCACCCACCAATGAACACCGCGGTGGCTCCGTGCTCTGCGGCATTCTGCAGGAGGAACAGTTCGAGGATCAGTGTGATGCTCAGGGTCGAAATGCTGACCGCCCGCTGCGAGCGGGAATGCCGGATCAGGAGGAAGGCAACCGCTGCGCCAAGGAACGGGAGGACCACGGCCAGCGGTGCGAGGCTTGCAATGTTCACCGTGGCTCCTTCGGTTCGGAGGGAAGATCAAGGACGCCCGCGTTTTGAGAGCCGGGTGCTTCCTCGGCTTCCTCCAGCGGGGTGAACTCGGTGGTTTCTTCGGGGACATCGGCGTCGTCTTCAGCGTCGAAGCTGCCCTGACTGGCGACCCTGCGGTCCTCCATATCGTCCTGGACCTCGTCGCGGCGGCCCAGCACCCAGGACCGGTAGATGATGCCCAGCATGAAGGCGGTCACGGCGAAGGAAATCACAATGGCGGTCAGAATCAGGGCTTGGGGCAGCGGATCCGAGTAGGCGTCGGCGGCGATCTCCTCCGAGTACAGGGGGGCGACGCCGGCCCGACCGCCAGCGGAAAGCAACAGGATGTTGGCGCCGTTGGCCAGCAGGATCAGACCCAGCAGGACCCGGGTCAGGCTGCGTTCCAGCAGCAGGTAGATGCCCCCCGCGAAGAGGGCTGCCATGACCACCAGCAGGGTGATGTTGACGCTCATCGAGCTACTCCCTCGCCGGTTTCGGTATGTTCTTGCTGTTGTAGCTTCATCTCGCTCGGGTCGTTCTTCGCCGAGAGGCCCTCGCTGCGTTCATCGATCTCCGAGCCCAGGCTGCGCAGCACGTCGAGCACCAGCCCGACGACCACCAGGTACACACCAATGTCGAAAATGGTCGAGGTGACGAACTTGACGTCGCCGAAGACCGGCAACCAGAACTCCAGGATGGCCGTCTGGAGGATCTGGCCTCCCAGCAGCAGCGGGATCAGCGCGCTCAGGGAGGTGGTCGCCATACCCGCGCCGAGCAGGACCCCCGCGCTCACCGGGCTGGCTTCCGCCAGTTCAAATCGGCCACCCGCCAGATAGCGCACGGTCAGCGCCAGCCCCGCCAACAGTCCACCCGCGAATCCACCGCCCGGCAGGTTGTGACCGGCGAGGAGGAGGTAAATGGAGAAGATAATGATCGAGTGGAAGAGCAGCCGGGTGACGACTTCGAAGATGATCGATCGGCGTTCGGGCGCGAGGGTCCGGCCGGCGACCAGCCACGCGTCCCGGGAGACTGACGAGAACTTCTTCGCCAACTCCAGTGCTGCGGCTTCCCGACCGAACTCGGCAATGGGTTCCTGGCCGCGATCGACGGATCCGGATTTGACGGTCTCTGCCCGCTGGCGGGTATCGCCCCGGCCACGGATGAAGATCAGGCTGGCGATGCCGGTGGCTGCGATGGCCAGTACTGAAATTTCCCCGTACGTGTCCCAGGCCCTGATATCGACCAGGGTGACGTTGACGATGTTCTCTCCACCGCCGCCCTCGTAGGCCAGACCCGGGTACTCCAGTGACACCGGGCTGGCGACCCGTGATGCCATGGATGACATGGCGATTGCCACCATCACCAGGCCGAAGGAAATTCCCAGCACGGCGCGCAGCAACCGGTACCGTCCCGGCTCCCGCTGCCACAGCCGCGCGGGTAGCGAGCGCAGCGCGAGCACAAAAGCCACCAACACAATGGTTTCCACCAGCATCTGGGTCAACGCCAGGTCCGGCGCACCCTGCAGCGCGAAGATGAGGGCCATCCCGTACCCGGTCACCCCGACCATGAGCACTGCCATGAACCGCTTGGTAGCGCGGACCGCAGCCAGAATGCCGATAATGATGACGACGCCGGCCGCCACCTGCGCTGGTGAATCAGCGATATGCCACCGATCCGGGAGCGGTGCATCGTAGAACAGGATCGCCGCCAGGGGGGCGAGGATGGCCATGGTCAGAATGACGAAGAGGTAGAACGCCAGCGAACCGCGCTGGGTGCGGCCGGTGATCCAGACGGCGACGTCGTCGAGCGTGCCGATGGTGTACTTGTAGCCGCGTTCAGCGTCGACCACTGAGGGAACCCTGGACTGGATACGCTCGACGTGGGCCCGGAACCAGAACAGCAGAATACCGACGGCGATGGTCACTACGGAGAGCAGCAGCGCGGGAGTGAACCCGTGCCAGAGGGCGAGGTAACTTTCCTCGCCGTCGGCTTCGAAGAGGGTGACGTAGGGCTGGATGATGGAATCCACTGGTGCAGGCCAGAGGCCGAGGACCACGGTGAATACGGTGAGCAGCGCCGGCGCGAAAAGGAAGGATTTCTCCACCTGCGTGAACGGGGTGGCGGCTTTGCCCTTGCAGGCGAAACCGCCCCAGACGAATCGCGCACTGTAGGCGAAGGTCAGGGCAGAACCAACAACGATGCCGACAAGCAGGAGTGTGCCGACGGGGGTGGGATCGATCTCCGCCTGGTGAACGAAGGTCTCGAAGACGGATTCCTTGGCCACGAAGCCCAGCAGCGGTGGGAGTCCCGCCATCGACGCAGCGGCGATCGTGGCGATCACGGCCAGGGCGGGGGCGGTTTTCCTGATTCCCGCGAGTTTGCGGATGTCCCGGGTGCCAGCCTGATGGTCGATGATGCCGACCACTAGGAACAGGGTGGCCTTGAACAGACCGTGGGCCAGGAGGAGGCCCAAACCGGCCAGCGCCCCGCCGGGGCCGCCGAGTCCGACCACCATCGTGAGGAACCCGAGCTGACTCACCGTTCCATACGCGAGAATCAGTTTCAGGTCATGCTGGCGTAGCGCCCGCCAACCGCCCACGAGCATGGTGGCAAGGCCGATTATCAACACCATCGGCAGCCAGGAGGCAGCATCAGCGAACCCCGGCGCGAACCGGGCGACCAGGTAAATACCAGCCTTCACCATCGCCGCGGCGTGCAGGTAGGCGCTCACCGGGGTGGGCGCCGCCATCGCACCGGGTAGCCAGAAGTGGAACGGGACCAACGCGGATTTGGTGAGGGCGCCGACGAGGATCAGCCCGATGGCGACGTCGATCACCAGTCCGTTGGACAGCAGCGACTCGGACTGCGCCATGATGTCCGAGATCCGGTAAGTCCCGGCGGTCTGGCCCAGCATGATCATGCCGACCAGCATGGTCAGACCGCCGAAGGTGGTAACGATCAGGGCCTGGAGAGCCGCGCGGCGCGCCGCCAGACGATGCCGCGAGTAACCGATCAGCAGGTAGGACAGGACAGTGGTCAGTTCCCAGAAAATGAACAGCAGGATCATGTTGTCGGCGGTGACCAGGCCGAACATGGCCCCAGCGAACGCGAGCAGTTGGGCGCCGAACGGGCCGATGTTCGGTTCGTCCTGCTTGAAGTACCGTGCACAGTAGAACAGGACCAGGGCGCCGATACCCAGGATCAGGATCGACAGTATTGCCGCCAGGGCATCCATCCGGAAAGCCAGCTCAAGGTTGAGACCGGGAATCCACTGGAAGGCTATCGAGGGCGGGGCATTGGGCTGGCCCTCGAGGAGACTCTGCCCCTCGCCCGTGTACTGGTCGAAGGTGATGACCAACCAGACGAAGGCCGCTCCGGGAACCGCCCCGATCACGTAGAAGGCCGAGCGGCCGAGCCGGCGGAAGATCAACGGCGCGACAAAGGCTACCGCGAATAACGCGATGAGCACGATTAGCACGATGATCTCCTGATCTCTCAGATGAGACGGTCAGCTGATAGACAGCGCGGACGGTCAGGGGCTTCGACTTATTCTACCTGTGGAATACAGGCCGTCCCGACGTATTACGCCGTCGGCGACTGTTTCGGGGTTTCCGGAATACCGTGCCTGACCCGCGCGTTTGTGCGATCAACGGAAGATGTTCATGGGTTTGCGGGTATCCGCGGGATAGCATTCACCGTATGAGCGTGGATCCTCCCCAGCCGGTGCCGTCCCATCCAGTTCCAGCTGCCCGGCCGGAGGGTACGACATCGGGCACGACGGCGTCCGGTGCGGGCCGGCTGCTGTCCCGGCCGGTCCTCGCGTGGGCCTCCTGGGACTGGGGATCGGCCGCCTTCAACGCGGTCATGACCACCTTCGTGTTCACCGTGTATCTGACCAGCGACGCGTTTGGTGGGGAGGCCAGGGCCTCGGTGGTGCTGGGCTGGGGTCTCGCCGCTGCCGGGGTGCTCATCGCGCTACTGGCACCGGTGACGGGGCAGCGCTCCGACAGCGGCGGCCGGCGCAAGCTCTGGCTCGGCGTGAACAGCCTCCTCGTGGCAGTCCTGACCGGGCTGTGCTTTTTCGTCTTCCCCCAACCCGAGTTCCTGCTCCTCGGGGTCGCGCTGATTGCACTGGCCAACGTCTTCTTCGAGTTCGCCGGAGTCAACTACAACGCCATGCTGACGCAAATTTCCACCCCGAGCAGCATCGGCCGGATCAGCGGGTTCGGGTGGGCCATGGGCTACGTGGGCGGCATCGTTGCCCTGATCCTGGTGCTCGTGGCCTTCGTGGAGCCAGTGTTCCCCTGGTTCGGCTCCGATACCACCGACAGCCTGAACATCCGGCTGGTCGCAGTGTTCTCGGCGATCTGGTTCCTGGCCTTCGCCCTGCCCGTGATGTTCGTCGTCCCGGAGGTACCGCGCAAGGAGAAAGCAGCCCAACTGGGCTTCTTCGCCTCCTACGGTCTCCTCTTCCGGCGGGTCAAGGCAATCTACCGGACCAGCCCCCACACCATCTTCTTCCTGCTGGCCAGTGCCATTTTCCGTGACGGGCTGGCCGCCGTTTTCACCTTCGGCGGCATCATCGCCGCGGGTACGTTCGGCTTCACCCTGAGCGAGGTGATTGTCTTCGCCATCGCCGGCAACCTGATTGCGGCGGTCGGTGCCATCGGCGGCGGTTTCCTGGACGACAGGACTGGGCCCAAACGGGTCATCATCATCTCGTTGATCGGCCTGCTGGTAGCCGGGTCTGCCGTCCTGGTCCTTGGCCCGGGCACCCACGATGTGTTCGGCTACACCTGGACCGGAGATACGACGTTCTGGGTCTTCGGGCTGATGCTCACCCTTTTCGTCGGCCCGGCGCAGGCCTCATCGCGTGCATATCTTGCGCGTCTGGCTCCGGACGGAGAAGAGGGTGAACTGTTCGGCCTGTACGCCACCACGGGACGAGCCGTCAGCTTCCTCGCACCCGCTCTCTTCGCGGCGTCGATCACCATCTTCGGTGAACAGCGGTTTGGGATTATCGGCATCCTGGTGGTGCTGCTGGTCGGACTGCTGGTGTTGCTCCCGGTGAAGCCGCCCGCGAAGGTGGCTACCGCCGTCGTCCCGTCCTACTGAGGGTCGGCTGGGGCTGGCTGTCAGATGGCGGTGCGGTGGAAGTTCTGGTGGCTGCGCGACGCCGTCGGGCCGCGCTGTCCCTGGTACCGGTTCCCGTAGGGGCCGGAGCCGTACGGGTGTTCGGAGGGGGAGGTGAGCCGGAAGAAGCAGAGCTGGCCAATCTTGGAGCCGGGCCACAGTTTGATGGGCAGGGTGGCCATGTTGGAGAGCTCAAGGGTGACGTGTCCGGAGAAACCCGGGTCGATGAATCCCGCGGTGGAGTGCGTCAGGAGTCCGAGCCGCCCCAGTGAGGACTTGCCCTCCAGCCGTGCCGCGATGTCGTCCGGAAGGGTCACCGTCTCGTAGGTTGACCCAAGGACAAACTCACCCGGGTGCAGGATGAACGGCTCGTCCGGGTCCACCTCTACCAGCCTGGTCAGCTCGGGCTGGTCTTCAGCAGGGTCGATGTGCGCGTACTTGTGGTTGTCGAACAACCGGAAGTAGCGGTCAATCCGGACGTCGACGCTCGAGGGCTGGACCATCGCCTCGTCATAGGGATCCAGCACAATTCGCTGGCGGTCAATTTCGGTTCGAATGTCGCGGTCGGAGATCAGCACGGTTCAAAAATACCGCAGTCCCCGGGGTTAGTGGTTATCGGCCGATCTCGGTGCGCACGGCGTAGAGCTCCGGGAAGAAGGTGAGCTCGAGGGCCTTCTGGAGAAAACCTACGCCTGAGGACCCGCCCGTGCCGCGTTTAAACCCAATGGTTCGTTCGACAGTCTTCAAATGCCGGAACCGCCAGAGCTGGAAATTGTCTTCCAGGTCCACCAGTTCCTCGCAGGCCTCGTAAAGGTCCCAGTTGTCCTCGGCGTTCTCGTACACCGCCTTGTACACCTGGACGAGTTCCGGGTTGAAGACGTGGGCGGTGCGGAGGTCCCGCTCCAACAGCTCAGCGGGGATGTTGTGTCCCCGGCGGGAAAGGAACCTGATGAACTCGTCGTAGATACTCGTCTGATCCAGCAGGGTGGCCAGCAGCTCCTGCGCCTCGGGGTCATTCGCGAAAACCTCAAGCATCCCGGCGTTCTTGTTGCCGAGCAGGAACTCGACGGCGCGGTACTGGTAGGACTGGAAGCCGCTGGAAGCACCGAGATCCCCGCGGAACTCGGCATATTCGGAGGGGGTGAGGGTGGCCAGTACCGACCACTGCTCGGTGAGGGAGCGCTGGATGTGCTTGATCCGGGCGATCCCCTTCATCGCCGATCGCAGGTCATCGACCTGCAACTTGGCACGCACCGCACGCAGTTCGTGAAGCACCAGCTTGAGCCAGAGCTCCGACGTCTGGTGCTGGATGATGAACAGCATCTCGTCGTGGTGCTCGGGGCGGCTGACCGGATGCTGCGCTGCGAGAAGCTCCCCCAGGGAAAGATAGGATCCGTAGCTCATCTTCGCGGTGAAATCCTTCTCGATGCCCGCTTCCAGGTCCCTGGTGTTCTTTTCGACGCTCATGGTCTTAGGGTACCTACCGCGGCGAGGCCCGGTGTCCGGCCCGGTGTTTTCGGGACGGTGAGGTTGAGGTAGGCTGAATCTCGTTGTTTTCGCAGGGATTCAGGCCACACTGTCGGCTGGTCTCCATGCGGGCGTAGCTCAATGGTAGAGCGCTAGCTTCCCAAGCTCGATACGCGGGTTCGATTCCCGTCGCCCGCTCCAGTTTTCGGCCCCACGGTGTCAGCCCACCGGCCGTGGAGCGAACATGATCACCGCCACCCCCACCAGGCAGAGCACCGATCCGCCGATATCCCAGCGGTCCGGACGGAATCCGTCAAACACTATGCCCCAGGCCAGGGATCCCGCGACGAATACCCCACCGTAGGCAGCGAGGATCCGGCCGAAGTTCGCGTCCGGCTGCAGGGTGGCGATAAACCCGTAGGCCGCGAGCGCCATCATGCCCAGCCCGGCCCACCACCACGGTTTACCTTCCCTGATGCTTTGCCACACCAGCCAGGCACCGCCGATCTCGGCGACCGCGGCAATGACAAAAAGGACCACAACGAGGACGACAGTCATACTGCATTATTGCCGAGTGGTGGGTGTGGCGGG
>NZ_ASZW01000241.1:0-794 GCF_000468215.1 Arthrobacter sp. CAL618
CCCGCTCGGCGGGCAGTTGGACGGGTGCGGGCTAGACGGCCGCGTGGCTCCTAGCATCGGGGGATTTCGGGACGATCGCCACCAGCCGCCGTCGTTGGCTGGGTGAAACTGTGTAGCGGAACCGCAGGGTCAGCTGGCCCTTCTGAGCAAGAACGACGGCGAACACGCCGGCTGCCAGCAGCGGCACTCCGCCGGCGATCAACACCGTGGTGTGCGCCCCGATGTTTTCGGCCAACCAGCCGATCATGGGGCCGCCGATCGCCTGGCCTCCGATGAGGACCATCATGTACAACGCCATGACCCGCCCCCGGATGGCGAGGTTGGACGAAATTTGCACCAGCTGATTGGCGCCGGTGATGAACCACAGGCACCCGATCCCAGCGAAGAACATCAGGATCGCGAAGACCGCCTGGTTAGGTGCCACCGATCCAAGAGCCATGAAGCCGCCAAACGCGGCCGCACCGCCAAGCACCCCGCGCAGGCGGAGCGTCGTCCGCCGGATGGACGCGAGCGCACCGACCAGCGACCCGGTGGCCAGTGCTGTGTTCAGGAAGCCATACCCCTGGGCGCCGGAGTCGAAGACGGTGTCGGCGAATGCAGCCATGAGTACGGGTGTGCTCATGGCAAACACCGAGACGAATGCGCCCATCAGCATGCACCAGAAGATGGCCGGTTTCCTCATCACGTAGCGGGCGCCCTCACGGAGCTGGCCTTTCGACCGGGGCGCCCTGGCCGCGACGCTCAGTTGGTCGGTCCGCAGCAGGGCGAGGGTGGTCACCGTGTAGAGGCAGGCG
>NZ_ASZW01000241.1:804-3240 GCF_000468215.1 Arthrobacter sp. CAL618
GCCCACCCGCCGCCGATCGCGGTGATCAGCACACCGCTGACCGCGGGACCCACCATGGCCCCCACCTGGAAGATTGATGAGTTCAGGCTGATCGCGTTGCGCAGGTGCACGGGCCCCACCAGGTCGTTGACGAACACCTGGCGTGCGGGGGCGTCCACCACGGTCACCAGCCCCAGGGTGAAGGCGATGACGTAGACATGCCACACTTCGACGACGCCGGTCAGGGCTAGCACCGCCATTGCCGCTGCCATCAGGGCGGCCATGCTTTGCGTGATGATCAACAGGATGCGTTTGGGATAGCGGTCCGCGATGATTCCGCCATAAGGGCCGAGGAGGAGGAACGGCGCGAACTGCAGTGCAACGGTGATCCCGACGGCGGTGACCGATCCGGATAGCTCCAGGACCATCCAGTCCTGGGCGATGCGTTGCATCCAGACGGCGATCACTGCGACCAGGTGGGAGATCGCGAATCGGCGGAAGTTGGGGATGCGAAGTGAGATGAACGTGTCACGCCAGGCTGGACGCTGGTTGGTGATCGGCAGGGGCGCGGTAAGCGTGGGGTCTCCAGCCGGGCCGGCGGAGGGTGGTGGGGGTGCCAAGGTGTCTTCCTGTGCTGAAGGGGTGAGATCGCTTTCCACGCTACGCACCGCCAATCCATGATGAAAGCGTATGGTGGCTATAACTCGTATTCGGAAACGTAATAGGCGGCATCATGTTTGACCCGGCCCAACTGAAAACCTTCCTTGCCGTCGCCGAGACCCTGAGCTTCACCGGCGCCGCGGGCCGGCTCAACCTCAGCCAGCCCACCGTGAGTCAACACATCCGGAAGCTGGAGGAGGCGGCCGGCAGGCTCCTGATTTCCCGGGACACCCGCGAAGTCAGCCTGACCGACAACGGCGACGCGATGGCCGGCTTCGCACGGACCATCCTCGCCGCCCAGGAACAGGCGATGGTCTATTTCTCCGGGTCGGCCATGCGCGGCCGGCTCCGGTTTGGGGTGGCCGACGACCTCGCCATCACCCAGCTGCCACGCATCCTCCGCCACTTCCGGCAGCTCTACCCGCAGATCAACCTTGAGCTCACCGTGACCCAGAGCCCGCTCCTGTTGCGCCGGCTGCGCGCGGGCCAGCTGGACCTGATCTTCATCAAGTACATGAGCGGCACCGGCGAGGGCACCCTGGTGCAAAGTGACCAGCTGGTCTGGGCCGGGCACGGGAAAACCACCCTTGAGGACGGCGCTCCCGTGCCGTTGATCGTCTACCAGTCCCCCAGCCTCACCCGCCAGATGGCCATCGATGCGCTGGAGAAGGCTGGCCGAACCTGGCGCATCACCTGCAACACCCGTGAGATCAACGGCGTCCTGGCCGCCGCCCGTGCCGGTATTGGGTTAGCCGTGTTCCCGCAGTCCCTGATCCCGGAGGATCTGGTACAGGTCAGCAACCGTTTCAACCTTCCGCCGGTGGGCGCGGTGGACTTCACCCTGCTCAGCAACCCCCTCGCCAACCAGGAGCTCGTGGCGGCGTTGACCTCCGCGATCATGGGCCGCGCGCTGCGCAAAGCCCCGGACGCCTGAGCCGCCCGGCCTTCGGCGCCCGACCCGCCAACCCCGGCCGCACCAGCAGCGTGCCGAACACCACATAGCCGGGCACTTCGGAACGGCGGTAGTGTTAACGCTGATGAATCGCACAATGTTCAAGTCCAAAATCCACCGTGCCACGGTTACCCACGCTGATCTGCACTACGTGGGTTCCGTCACCGTGGACCTTGACCTGCTTGAGGCCGCCGACATCCTGCCCGGTGAGATGGTCTCCATTGTGGACGTGACCAACGGCGCCCGGCTGGAGACCTACACCATTGCTGGCGAGCGTGGATCGGGCGTGCTCGGTATCAACGGCCCGGCCGCGCACCTGGTCCATCAGGGAGACACGGTCATCCTGATCACCTACGCCCAGCTGACTGACGCGGAGGCACACAGTTACCTCCCCACAGTGGTGCACGTCAATGAGCAGAACCGCATCGTGGACCTGGGAACCGACCCGGCCGAGAGCGTCACCGAGGGGCTCGAACGGCCCCCTCACGCCCTGAACAACTCAGCACTCCGGTAGCAAACGCTTACGTTCCCGCCATCTTTCGTCGTCAACCTTGACCGGATCGCAACCCTTCAATCTGGCGATTTCCCCACTCAGGGCATATGGTCTCAAAGACAAGGTTGCTTTGGTTCGCCCGCTGTACCTCGGGTGAACGGACTGTCTACAACGATGTGGAGGCGCGGTGGGAATGCCGAACAGGCGAGGGAAAATTCATCCAGTCCGGAGCCGGCCGAAAGCGGCAGCTGTGGCGACACTGGCGATCGGGACCATGTTGCTGACGGGTTGTGGGCCGGCGGAAAGCGTGACAACGCTTACCTGGTACATCAACCCCGACGCCGGCGGGCAG
>NZ_ASZW01000241.1:3248-11355 GCF_000468215.1 Arthrobacter sp. CAL618
GGCTGCCATAGCCGCCAGCTGCACCGAAGAGGCCGACGGCGCCTACCGGATTGAAACGTCCCTGTTGCCTACCGATGCAGCAGCCCAGCGCGAGCAGTTGGCGCGGCGGCTCGCAGCCGGAGACACCTCAATGGACATCATGAGCATTGACCCGCCGTTCATCCCCGAGCTCGCGGAACCAGGCTTCCTGGCACCCATCCCCGAGGACTCAGTCGACGTCTTCACCGAGAACGTGCTCGAAGGCGCGCTGGCCGGTGCCACCTGGAAAGAAGAACTGGTAACGGTGCCGTTCTGGGCGAACACCCAGATCCTCTGGTACCGCGAATCGGTCGCCGAGGCCGCCGGGCTGGACATGTCCCAACCCGTGACCTGGGACCAACTGATCGAAGCAGCCACCGAGCAGGACAAGCTCCTCGGCGTGCAAGGCTCCCCCGCCGAGTCGATGACCGTGTGGATCAACGCGCTGGTTGAATCGGCAGGGGGCCAGATCCTCGAGAACCCGGAGGCTCCCGCCGACGAACTGCAACTGGGCCTCACCTCCGAGGCCGGGCAGGAAGCGGCACGGATCATCGCCACCATCGGCACCGAGGGCCTCGGCGGCCCGGGCCTGCCGACCTCCACCGAGAACACGTCCCTCACCCTCTTCCAGGGCGACGACGGCTCCTTCATGGTCAACTACCCGTTCGTCTGGCCCGCCACCCTGGGCGCCGTCGAGGCTGGGTCCATCGACCAGTCGGTGGTCGACGACATAGGTTGGGCCCTGTTCCCGGCCGTCACCGAGGGCGAGGACACCGCACCGCCGCTGGGTGGGATCAACCTCGGAGTCGGCGCGGCCAGCGACAACCCTGACCTGGCCTACGAAGCGATCGAGTGCATCGTCCAACCGGAGAACCAGACCGAGTACTTCATCACCAACGGCAACCCGCCATCGAACTCGGAGGCGTACGACGATCCAGCGATCGAGGAAGACTTCCCCATGGCGACGACCATCAGGGACTCCCTCGAACTCGCGGCTCCTCGCCCCCAGACACCGTTCTACAACGAAATCTCCACCGGACTGCAGCAGGAATGGTCGCCACCCAACGAAGTGGATCCTGACCAGACTCCCGAACAGTCCCAGGAGTTCATCACCGCAGTGCTCAGAGGGGAGAGGCTACTGTGAGTAGCTCAACGATCAACAAGCCTGACGCCGGCGACAAGCTGAAGAAGCAGAAGATGCAGCACAGCGACCGGGTCAAAGCCGAACGCCGGATGGGCTGGTACCTCGCGGGCCCCGCCTTCGTGGTGATGCTGATGGTGACCCTCTACCCGATCCTGCAGGCCTTCTTCGAGTCCCTGTTTGCGTTCCGGCTCACCGCCCCCGATGAGCGGGAGTTCATCTGGTTCGCCAACTACATCACGATCCTCTCCGACAGCGTGTGGTGGCAGGGCCTCCTGGTCACGGTCCTCATTACGGTGATCACCGTCGCCGTCGAACTGGTTCTGGGCTTCGCCCTGGCCCTGGTCATGAGCAAGGCGCTGAAGTCTCTCAAAGGCATCCTCCGTACCGCGATCCTGGTGCCGTACGGCATCATCACCGTGGTGTCGGCGTACGCCTGGTTCTACGCCTTCGACATCAACTCGGGGTACGTGAACGCCTGGTTTGACTGGGTCCCCGGCATCGACTCGGACCTCAACTGGTTCGCTCAGACCGGCACGTCACTCTTCGTGATCATGGCGTCGGAGATCTGGAAGACCACCCCCTTCATCTCACTGCTCCTCCTCGCCGGCCTGGCGCAGGTGCCCGATGAGCTGACCGAGGCCGCCAAGGTCGACGGCGCCACCTGGTGGGAGCAGATGCGCAAGGTCGTCATCCCCAACATGAAGGCGGCGATCATGGTCGCCGTCCTGTTCAGGGCCCTGGACGCGTTCCGAATATTCGACAATGTCTTCATCATGACCAATGGCGAGAACAACACCGAAGTGCTTTCGCTCCTCGCCTACCGGACGTCGATCAGCCGCCTCGAGATTGGGCTCGGCTCGGCCGTCTCGGTCCTGCTGTTCCTGTGCGTCATCCTGATCAGCTTCGCTGCCATCAAGATCTTCAAAGTGGATCTTGCCGGCACGAGAGGAGAAAAGAAATGAAGAACTCTTCCCGGCGCGAAAAGATCTGGTGGGCAGTAATCTCGGTTCTGGTGCTGCTTTACGCCCTGTTCCCGGTGGCTTCCATCCTGGCTACCTCGTTCAAATCTCCCAGCGACCTGACCAACGGAAGTTTCCTGCCGTCGTCGGGAGCTGCCACCATCTCCAACTACGAGCAGATCCTCGTTGGTGACGCGCAGGAACTGTTCCTGACCTCCCTGCGCAACTCCATCGGCATCTCGCTCATCGCCACGGCAATCGCCGTCGTCCTGGCCACCCTGTGCGCCTATGCGATTGCCCGTCTCGACTTCCCGGGGAAGCGGCTCGTGCTCACCACGGCCCTCGCGGTTTCGATTTTCCCCGTGATCTCGATTGTCACCCCGCTGTTCAATCTCTGGCGCAACATCGGCCTGTATGACACCTGGCTCGGGTTGATCATCCCCTACCTGTCCCTGACCCTGCCGATCTCCATCTGGACGCTGGCAGCCTTCTTCCGCCAGATTCCCTGGGAGCTGGAGCAGGCGGCGCAGGTCGACGGCGCCACCACCTGGCAGGCCTTCCGCAAGGCCATCGTCCCGCTGGCGGCACCCGGGGTGTTCACAACGGCGATTATTGCGTTTTTCATCGCGTGGAACGACTTTGTGTACGGCATTTCGCTGACCTCCACCGAAGCAGCGCGGCCGGTTCCGGCGGCGCTGGCATTCTTCACCGGAGCCTCCCAGTTCGAGTCACCCACCGGCGCCATCTCGGCCGCTGCGATCATCGTCACCATCCCGATCGTCCTGCTGGTCCTGCTGTTCCAACGTCAAATCGTTTCCGGCCTGACCTCGGGCGCCGTCAAGGGCTAATGGCGCAGTCCCAGCCGCCTGCGCCAGTCACATAGAAAAGGATCACCAGAAAATGGCTTCAATTACCCTCAACAACCTGGTCAAGAAATACGGCGACGGATTCCCCGCCGTCAATGACATCAGCATCGACATCGCCGACGGCGAGTTCATCATCCTGGTGGGCCCCTCCGGCTGCGGCAAATCCACCCTGCTGCGCATGATCGTGGGCCTGGAGGACATCACCGACGGCGAGCTCCTGATCGACGGCGAGCGCGTCAACGATAAGGCACCCCGGGACCGCAACCTGGCCATGGTGTTCCAGAACTACGCCTTGTACCCGCACCTCACGGTGTATGAGAACATCGCCTTCCCGCTGCGGCTCGCGAAAGGCAAGCACAGCGAGGAACAGGTGAACAAGCTTGTCACCGAGGCGGCAGCCACCCTTGAACTGACCGACCACCTGCAGCGGAAGCCTGCCAACCTTTCCGGTGGCCAGCGCCAGCGGGTTGCCATGGGCCGGGCCATTGTGCGCCAGGCTGATGCGTTCCTCTTCGACGAGCCGCTGTCCAACCTGGACGCGAAACTGCGCGGCCAGATGCGCTCCGAGATCTCCCAGATGCAGCGCCGGCTCGGAGTGACCAGCGTGTACGTTACCCACGACCAGACCGAGGCTATGACCCTGGGCGACCGGGTGGCAGTCCTGAAGATGGGCGAACTGCAGCAGATCGCCTCCCCACGGGAACTCTACGAGCAGCCCCGGAACCTTTTCGTTGCCGGCTTCATCGGCTCTCCATCGATGAACTTCATCCCCGCGACCATTGAGAACGGCAAACTGCAAACCGTCCTCGGCGACCTCGACGTCCCCGCCGAGAAGCTGGCCAAGGTTGAAGGCAAGAAGGTGGTGCTGGTGGGCGTCCGGCCGGAGTTCTTTGAGGACGCGAAACTGGTCGAGGAGTCCAAGCTGCCCCACGGCTCCATCTTCACTGCCACGCTCACCCATACCGAGTGGCTCGGCAACGAACAGTACGGTTACATCAACTTCAACCCGGACCCCGAAATGCGCGAGCTCCTGAACAACCTGGCCCGCGAAATGGATGCCGACGAACTCCGCCCGCAGATCGTTGTCACCCTCGACGCTGCCAGCCGGATCCGTGGCGGACGCGAAGCCGAAATCTGGCTGGACACCCGGAAGCTGCACCTGTTTGATCCTGAGTCCGGGGAGAACCTCACCCGCGATGCAGAGGCGGGCGCAGCGCTGACTGCTGAAGCCGGTCAGGAGCGTGCCGAGGAGATCGCCACGGCCAAGGAAGCGGACCGCGTCAACGGCCACGGAACCCCGGATTCGGGCAGCGGCAGCACCGACAACGGTCAGGGTGGCGGCAAACACGCCGCGGCGAGCTGACCATTGGTGGAGCGTGACGGTTCGGAACTGATTGCCGGGATCTCCTCCGGATATACCTTCGAGGGGCCCTCGATCCATCTCGGTGCCGCAGTGCTGGATGGCGAGGTGTACCCCGAAGCGGCGGTGCGTCTTCCGCTGGCGATGATGAACCGTCACGGGCTCGTCGCAGGGGCAACCGGCACGGGAAAAACCATCACGCTGCAGGTCATGGCTGAGCAGCTCAGCGCCCAGGGTGTCCCGGTGTTCCTGGCGGACATCAAAGGGGACCTGACCGGTCTCTCCACCCCGGGACCCGGCGGTGAGAAGCTGCTGGCCCGCACCCTGAGCGTGGGCCAGCAGTGGTCCGCCAGGAGTTTCCCGGTCGAGTACTTCTCCCTGGGCGGGCACGGTGCCGGTGTTCCCATTCGCGCAACCATCTCCGAGTTTGGGCCGCTGCTGCTCTCCCGGGTGATGGACTTGAATGAGACCCAGGAGTCCAGCCTCACCCTGATTTTCCACTACGCTGACCTGGCCGGGCTGGAATTATTGAACCTCGCTGATCTTCGGGCAGTGATTTCGTTCCTCACCTCCGACGAGGGCAAAACCGCTTTGAAGGACCTCGGTGGCTTGTCGAAGGCCACCGCGGGGGTGATCCTGCGGGAGCTGATCACCCTTGAAGCGCAGGACATGGCCAGATTCTTTGGAGAACCCGAATTCGACACCGCCGATCTGCTCCGCCAGGCCCCGGACGGCAGGGGAATGATCAGCTGCCTCGAACTGCCCACCCTCCTGCAAACACCCCAACTCTTTTCCACCTTCCTGATGTGGCTGGTAGCCGATCTTTTCGCCGACCTGCCCGAGGTGGGAGATCAAGACAAACCCAAGCTGGTGTTTTTCCTCGACGAGGCGCATCTGCTCTTCGACGACGCGTCCAAGGAATTTCTGCGGTCCATCCAGACGTCAGTCCGCCTGATCCGGTCCAAGGGTGTCGGCATCTTCTTCGTCACCCAGACGCCCAGGGATGTTCCAGCGGACGTCCTCGGGCAATTGGCCAACCGTGTTCAGCACGCGTTGCGCGCCTTCACCCCCGAGGACGCGAAGGCTTTGAAAGCCACGGTGTCCACCTTCCCCACCAGTGACTACGACCTGGCTGAGGTCCTCACCTCAGCAGGGACGGGCGAGGCGGTGGTGACCGTCATGAACGATCGGGGCGCGCCCACCCCCGTCGCCTGGACCCGAATGACCTCCCCCGAATCGACGATGGGCCCCTCAGCGCCTGCTGTCGTGGAGGAGATCGTCCGGGCCTCACCGCTCCGCGCCCACTACGAAACGGCGATCGACAGCCATTCGGCCTTCGAAAAGCTCACCACTCCCGCTCCGCCCAGCGCGACGCCGCCCCGGGCCGAACCAGCTGCTGATGACGAGGCCCGCCGGATTGAAGAGTCAATTACGGGGCACCGGGGCACCCCGCCACCGTCCTCCGGTCCGGCTGGGACACCCCCACCCCTCGGCGTTCCCACGCCGGCACCCCGGCAGCAAGACGGTGAACTGATGGAGTTCGCGGTCAAGGCGGCAGGCGCCATCGGGGCGGAGCTCGCCCGGGGTTTATTCGGCACACAGCGGAGGCGCAGTCGTCGTCGTTGGTAACCGGGCACCACTCAACGGGTAACGTAATAGCGTGCAAACGTCTTCTGTGATCAAAGTCCTAGCAGCCTGGCTGCTCGGTCTGATGGTCGTGGTTGCGGCCGCGATTGCCACCGTGGTGGTGGTCAATACGCACATTTTCAACCCCGAGGAACAGGTCCACGACTACCTCGAAGCACTCTCGGACGGCGACGGCGAACGCGCCCTGGGGCTCCTCAACGCGTCGGTGCCCGAGGCCAACGCGGCCATGCTCAACGGTGCTCCGCTGCAGCAGTCGATGGCAGCTGTTGAGGGCGTGGCGGTCGGTGATGCGGTGGAGGTCGGTGACGGCCGGGTGGAGGCCACCATCACCTACACGGTCCGCGGTGCAGCACACTCGTCAACGTTTTCCCTGGAGCGCACCGGTACGGAGTGGCTGTTCTTCAACACCTGGGAGTTTGTTCCGTCGGTGCTGCCCACCCTCGAACTGTCGGTGATCAACCAGGTCGAGGCCACCCTCAATGGGACCAGGGTAGGCATGCCCGAGGGCAGAAACCAGTTCGCCGTGTTTTACCCCGGGGACTTTGAAGCCCACTACACGAGCGAGTACTTCGCTGCGCCGGCCCAAACCGTTGCCGTCACCGACCGCTCGGGCGGCCAACGAATAGCGCTCGCTACCGCGGCCACCGATGCGCTGGTGGAGGCGGTGGACGGCCAGATCCGGCGCTTCCTGGATGAATGTGCGGCGCAGACCGTGTTCCAGCCCGCCAATTGCCCCTTCAACTTCCAGACCGAGAACCGGGTGGCCGGGGACATCCGCTGGTCCATCACGGAATACCCGACGGTCTCCATCGAGCCGTTCAACGGCAGCTGGGTGATGGCGCCGCTCTCAGGCAACGCCGAACTGTCCACCTCGCTGCAGGACCTCTTCACCGGCTCAATCGAACCGGTGACGGTCCCCCGCGAGTTCGGCTTCACCGCCCGCCTGTCAGTGGGCGACGACGAAATCGCCGTCACCCCGGTGGTCCAGTACTAGTCGAGGCCCCGCAGGTCCAGGGTCAACCCGGTTTCGCCGTCGTCGCTGATCCGCACCGGGATACCCCAATCCTGCTGGTAGAGGTGGCATGCTGCATGATCGGGGATCTCGCCGCCCGGCTCCCCGTCACAGGCCGCCGCGCGGGCGGTGATGTGCAGGACGCCCTCGCTGACGGCGTCGGACAGCACCAGTTCGCGGGTCAGACCCACCGACGTTCCGCCACCGGACACCAGTAGTTCCTCGGGTGAGGAGGAGATCTTCAGCTGGGTGGGGTCACCCCACCGGTCGTCGAGTTTCTGTCCCTTGGGCGCGGAGAACCGGATAGTAAGCGCATGCGATCCGGCGACGACGGGGGTCTGCGGTCGTTGCGTCTGGGACGCGCCTTCATCGACGGCGAGCGCTTCCTTGGGGATCGGCACCCGGACCAGCTGGTGGCGGTTGGCTTCCACCACAATGAGGAGCGGCTCGCTGCCCGACGCGGTGGGGGTCAGGTCCACCAGAACGTCGCAGGGCTCCGAAAGACCGCGGGCCAGGGTTGAGACCTGCCCCGTGGCTGGATCGTACCGGCGCACCGCGCCGTTGTAGGTGTCGGCGATGGCCACCGACCCATCGGGAAGGGCGGTAATGCCCAGCGGGTGCTGCAGGCGTGCCTGGTCCGCGGCGCCGTCCCTGAAACCGAAATCAAACAACCCGGTCCCGATGGCGGTCCGCACCTGGGTGCGGCGGTGGCCGTTGAACTCGGGGAAGGAAAGGGTCCGTACTGCCGACGTTTCCGAGTCGGCGACCCAGAGGTTGCCGCTGGCATCCTCGGCCAGGCCCGAGGACTGGGCGAACCAGGCCTCGGATCCGTCGCCGTCGAGCAGGCCCTCCAGTCCGGTGCCCGCAAGGATGTCGACGGATCCGGTGACTGGATCGAACGTAAACAGCTGATGGGTGCCCGCCATGGCAATCACCACGCGTTCCAGCACGGTTGACCACAGCACGTCCCACGGCGAGGACAGCGAGACCTCCAGCGGCCGGGTGCCCAGGTGGGTGTCGGTCAGGCGAGGGGTGGCGTCCTCCGGGGATTCGACGTCGTACCCGCTCGGCTGGTCGAAGTTCTCCTGCAGCTCGGCGGGG
>NZ_ASZW01000242.1:0-4574 GCF_000468215.1 Arthrobacter sp. CAL618
CACCAGCCGGTGGTGGCCGGTGTCGCCGATCAGGAGCGAACCGTTGGCGAGGGGGACGGCTTTGCCCGGGAACCGGAGGTCGCCGGCGGTGCTTTCGGCAGGAACGTAGGGTCCGTCGCCGCGGTGCAGCGTGCCCTTCGCGGAGTGTTCCTCCACCAGCTCCTGGACGAGGGACTCCAGCCCGGCAGCGTGGCCCTCACCGGAGAGGTGCGCCACAATGTACCCCTCGGGGTCGACGACGACGAGGGTGGGCCAGGCGCGGGCGGTGTAGGCCTGCCAGGTGGTCAGCTCCGGGTCGTCCAGCACCGGGTGCTGGATGTCGTAGCGTTCCACTGCGGCGGCCAGGGCGTCCGGGTCCGCTTCATGTTCGAACTTGGGTGAGTGGACTCCCACTGTGACAACCACGTCGCTGAACTTCTGCTCCAGGGGCCGCAGCTCATCCAGGACGTGCAGGCAGTTGATGCAGCAGAAGGTCCAGAAGTCGAGGATGACGATCTTCCCGCGCAGATCTTCGAGGGTGAGCTGCCGCCCGCCGGTGTTGAGCCAGTTGCGGCCCACCAGTTCGGAGGCACGCACCCGGTAATCGGTGCGGATCGAGGTCTCAGTCATTCACGCTCTCCTGGTTGGTCAGGCTTCTGGGATGATGCTGGCTTTCCGGGTCCCGGTGTGCCTGGACCGCGGCGGTTGTCGCGTTCCGCCAGCGAAGCGAACATGTTGTTGTAAGCGGTGAGATCGGCGTCGTTATTCCTGTCCGCCGCACGATCGGTCCGTTTGGACTCCCGGGCGTCGTCACGCGACCACATGATGGCGACGCCGATCGCCACCAGCAGGGTGGGAATCTCGCCGATCCCCCAGGTCAGGGCGCCGCCGAGTTGCTGGTCTTCCAGCGCCGAGGGGCCCCAGTCCCGGCCCATGTTGCCGAACCAGGAAGCCTGGAGCAGTGACGTGGACCCCATCAGCGCGACACCGAAGAAGGCGTGGAAGGCCATGGTGGCGAAGAGGAGCAGGATCCGCAGCGGATACGGTGCGCGGCGTGGCACCGGATCGGAGCCCAGCATCGAGAGGACGAAAATGTACCCGGTGATCAGGAAGTGCACGTACATCAGTTCGTGGCCCACATGTTCCCGCATCGCGAAGCCGAACAGCGGTGAATAGTAGAAGATCACGATCGATCCGGCGAAGTTGGCTGCGGCGAACAGCGGGTGGGTCACCAGCGCGGAGAAGCGCGAGTGCACCAGCACCAGGATCCACTCGCGGATCCCCCGGGACCCGTCGCCGCGAGGGGTCAGCGCCTTGAGCGCCAGCGTTACCGGCGCGCCGAGGACCAGGAAGAGCGGAACCACCATGGTCAGGGCCATGTGGCCCACCATGTGTGTACTGAACAACACCATGCCGTAGACGGCTGGAGCGCCCGAGGTGATGTAGGTCAGCAGCGTCAGCCCGACCAGCCAGCAGGCAAGCCGCAGGAGCGGCCATTTGTCGCCGCGTTTGCGGACCTTCACCACGCCCCGCACGTAAGCCACCCCGACGACCGCCACGAAGGCCACCCAGAGCCAGTCGAAGCGCCATTCGGTGAACCAGCGTTCAAACGTCAGCTCGGGCGGCAGGTCATACCCGGAGAGGATCCGCGCTGGCGAGGCGTCGGGGGCGATCTCCTCGCTGACAGGCGGGGCCGTCCGGGACAGGGCAACAGCAACACCCGAGACTGCGCCCATGATCAGCAGTTCCACGGCGATCAGCTGCCACAGCACCCGCCGGGCGGAGAGCTGGCCGCCCGTGAGCGACCCGCTGCCCGTTCCGAGCTGGGGAATGATCCACTGCCGGTGCATGAGGCCGATCCCGCCGAGCAGCAGGGTGGCAACCGTCTTGAAGGTGACCAGCAGGCCCCACTCCGAGCCGAGCTGGCCCAGATCGTTGATGCGGAGGCTGGCGTTGATCACACCGGACAGCACCACCAGGATGAAAGCGAAACCTGCGAGGGAGGAAAAGCGGCGCAGCACGCTGGAGGTCAGGACGCCCAGCCGCCCGCTGATCACCGCCAGCACAATGATGCCGCCGATCCACAGGCAGACCCCCACCAGGTGCAGGGCGATCGAGTTGATGGCGGCGTAGTGGTCGTCGCCGCTGGCTGAGTGGCCGATCAGGGCCATCGGCATCAGGCCGAGGAGCGATAGGACACCGGTCAGTGCCAGCCAGCCGCTGGATCGGGCCCCGAAGGTCATGGTGGCGACGACGGCGGCGATCAGGACGGTGGACAGCCAGGCACGGCCGGTGTCGAAGTCGGTGAGGTAGGAGGCCAGCCCCTCCGTGTAGCCGGGGTCGCTGCTCAGCGGCAGGCCGGCGGCGTCGGAGTAGGTGAACAGCAGCACACCGACGGCGGCGAGGGTCCACGATACTGCGGCGACGGAGGCGAGGGTCATGACCGCGCTGAAGGCGGGGTGTTCGTCGCCCGGGGTGCCGGCGCTGCTGGTGCGCGCATTACTGGTGCGGCGGTGGGTCGATCCGACCCGGCGCGGGAGGATCATGACGGCGNGAGCCGATAACGGCGGCAACCGAAATGTTGTTCAACGCCTTGGCGACCGGCAATCCCCAGCGGGTCAGGGCACCCGGGTCGCCCAGCTGACGCGGACCGGCAGCCCCCGAGAACAGCAGGGCGAGGATGAGTGCGACCACGACGGCGGCACCGCCGGCAATCAGCCAGCCAACCTTCACCCCTGGGGTCTGTATGCCCGGGCGGTCGGTCGGCCGGGGCGCCTTGGTTGTAGTAGCCACATCTACCATTGTCTACCCTGCGTAGAACGGGTAACAATTCGGTGACTCACGCCCGAAGTTGAAGTTCGACGTTAAAAGGAAAGGCCGCCACCGGAAAGGGTGGCGGCCTAGAGTCCTTAGCGGACCGGGTGACTGACTACTTGACAGCAGCCTTCAGCTTGGAGCCGGCGGTCAGCTTGACGCTGCTGCCTGCTGCAATCTGGATGGTCTCGCCGGTCTGAGGGTTGCGTCCGGTGCGGGCGGCACGCTCGGTGCGCTCGACAGCGAGCCAACCTGGGATGGTGACCTTGACGTTGTTGGCAGCTGAGGTTGCCAGTACATCGAACAGTGCGTCAAGAACGCCGTTAACGGCGGTCTGGCTGGTGTCAGCCTTCGCTGCTACTTCTGCTACCAGTTCGCTGCGGTTCTTGGTTTCTTTCGTTGCCAATTTACGTCCTCCTGGACTTGTCCGTTATTTGTAAAGCCTTCACGATTCTGAAAGCCTCTGTGCGAAAACTTACCAGCTTGAGCACCAAACTCCGGTCGTTTCCGGCGTTTTTGGGGGTTTTTAGATGCCAAAGGGCACTATTTCAGCTGCTGACTCGGGGAAATCCCTGTTTGGTGCCGGTGAAGACCACGACCAGCGCCCCGAGTGCCAGCCCCGCCGCAGCGAATCCGATTCCCGACGGGCCACCCACTGTCAGCATCTGCGCACCCACCAGCGCTCCGGCGCTGATCCCGATATTGAACGTCGAGTTATGAACGGCAGCCACGGTGTCCGGGTGGTCCCGGAACGCGCTCATCGCTGCGGTCTGCACATAGGCGGGAACCGGACCGTACAGCAGGCCCCACAGGATCACCACGGCCAGGGTCCAGCCCGGCGCCCCATCCAGCAGCGCGACCCCCAGGAAAGACACCGTCATCACCAGCAGGGAGAGCAGTAACGCGGGACGCAACGCCGAGTCGGTGAACCGGCTGCAGATCGCGAGTCCCAGAATCCCGGCTCCGCCGTAGGCGAGCAACGCGAATCCCACGTTCTCAGCGGTGAAGCCTGACTGGAGCAGCACCGGGGTGATGAAGGTGTAGAGGGCAAACTGGGCGGTCATCATCACCACCACCGCGACTATCACCCGCCGCAGTGCAGGTCCCGCCAACGCCTCACGCAGCTGTGCGCCGCCAGAAACCTTGGACCCGCCAATGCCCGGCATGACGACGGCGGCGCCCACCGACAGGAGCAGCGCAATGATGGCGGCGCAGCCGAACGACCAGCGCCACCCGACCGTCGCCCCCAGCCAGGTACTCAGGGGCACCCCGAGAGCGATCGCGACGGCGTTGCCCGCGTTCACCAGCGCCATCGCCCCACCCAACCGGCCCGGCGGTGCCAACCGGCTCGCGTAGCCGAAGACCACCGCGAAGAACAGTGCGTGACACGCCCCGGCCAGGATTCGCCCGGTCAGCGCCACCGAGTAATCCTGCGCCAGGCACAGCACGATGTTGCTGACGCCGTAACCGGCGAGCAGCCCCACCAGCAGCGGCTTTCGGGGCACAGCACTGGTCCACGCGTTCAACGGGATGGAGGCGAACACCACCACTGCTGCATAGGCGGAGACCAGCAACCCGATGGCCGACTCGGTGACCCCCAGGTCCTCCGCCATCAGGGGCAGCAGACCAATGGGGAGCACCTCTGTGGCGACCGCAAGGAACCCACCCACGGACAGCAACAGCATCGGAGGTTCGAGCAGTTTCTGCTGCCGCACGGGCATTCCCTTCAGGATGGGTGCAGTCTGTCAGGACCGGCGCTTAACGCAAGAGGACGGCGACCC